>JAKSHV010000015.1 GCA_024399225.1 archaeon
TGACCTAAATGCCTAGCAGAACTAAGAAATTCAGGGGATCCAGGACCCACGGACGCGGAAAGAAATCCGGACGTGGAGCAGGTATCATCGGAGGACGCGGAAACGCAGGACTCGGAAAGACCGGCAAGATCTGGATGCTGAAATACGACAGGAACCACTACGGACACTACGGCTTCAAGAGGCCTCAGTGTGTCGTCAAAGCCAACAGCACCATCAACGTGGCCGAGCTCCAGAGGAACCTCGACCGCTTTGTTGCCATGGGCTTTGCAAAGCAGGACGGCGAGAAATACACCGTCAACCTGACTGACGCTGGTATTGACAAACTCCTCGGAAGCGGAAACATCGACGTCGCAGTCGACGTTACCGTCGCCGAGACCTCCGCAAAGGCCAAAGAGAAGATCGAGGCCGTTGGCGGATCCATTGTCGAGTAAGCTCACAAGGAGTAATTCAGATGGATGATGCAAAACCGAGCCTGTTGTACAAGGTAAAACCTATCGGCGACAGGCTCCCCGCTGTCAAACGCCCTGAAGGACATGTTCACTTCAGGACGAAGATCATGTGGGTCGCGGTCATCCTGGTCCTGTACTTCGTGATGTCGAACGTATATGTCTGGGGACTGGATCAGTCCGGTTCCCTGGATATGTTCGCCCAGTACAGGACCATCATGGCCGGGGCGTCCGGTACGATCCTACAATTGGGTATTGGACCGATCGTTACCGCGTCCATCATCATGCAGCTGTTTGTCGGTGCTAAGATCATCAAGTTAGATCTTAGTAACAAGAAAGACAAAGCCTGTTATCAGTCTGTGATGAAAGTCCTGGTCCTAGTGATGATCTTCATCGAGGCCATCCCCCAGGTCTACGGTTACCTTGTGCCCTCTGATGCCTTCAACGCACAGTTCGGAAGCATCGGTGCAAAGTTCCTGATCATCCTCCAGCTGTTCATCGGTTCCTATCTGGTATTCCTCTTCGACGAGGTAATTTCCAAATGGGGAATCGGAAGCGGTATCTCACTGTTCATCGCAGCGGGAGTCGCACAGGCCGTATTCACAGGTGCACTGAACTGGTATCCCATCGCTAGCGATGCGGCATACTCGCTATCCAACCCGCCTGCCGGAACTATTCCCAAGGCAATCTACTTCATAATGAACACCACCTCCGCCGAAATGGCCTCTGGTGGCTATGAAGTAATCCTCCTGCAGCAGCCCAACCCTCTGATTGCACTGATCGGAACCCTGGTAATCTTCCTGATAGTCGTCTATCTGGAATCCAGTCGTATCGAGCTTCCTCTCTCCCACGGAAACGCAAGGGGAGCAAGGGGAAAATACCCCATCAAGCTCATGTACGCAAGCAACATCCCTGTCATCCTGATGTCCGCCCTCCTGGCAAACATCAGCATGGTATGTCTGCTCCTGTACACCAACGACTTCCTCAGTTCCATCCCCCTCATCGGAGGCAACGACTGCATCGGTATCTACGAGACCGGACAGACCTCTGCGTCTGGCGGTATGGCGTGGTACCTGTCCACCCCTCAGGGAATCACTGACTGGCTCATGCCTATCCTTGATCCCAACGGAAGCTGGGGTAACAGCAAGGGAGTCATCCAGAACATCTGCCACGTGCTGATCTATATGACTGTCATGGTCATCGGATCCATCATGTTCGCCAAGTTCTGGGTCGAGACCACTAACCTCGGTCCCGAGTCTGTCGCCAACAACATCCAGAGGAGCGGAATGCAGATTCCCGGATTCAGGAGAGATCCTCGTATCCTTACCAAAGTCCTCGAGAGGTACATCCCCACGATCACCGTGCTCTCCGGAGCATTGATCGGACTGCTTGCAGCAGTAGCTGATATGATCGGAACCACCGGTAACGCTACCGGTACCGGTCTGCTGCTTACTGTAGGTATCATCATCCGCTTCTACGAAGCACTCGGAAAAGAGCAGATGATGGAGATGAACCCCATGATGAGAGGATTCTTCGGCGGTGAATGAAAATGGCAAACCCCGGTAGTCCT
Organism: archaeon; assembly: GCA_024399225.1. Classification (GTDB taxonomy): domain Archaea; phylum Thermoplasmatota; class Thermoplasmata; order Methanomassiliicoccales; family Methanomethylophilaceae; genus Methanomethylophilus. The sequence goes on from JAKSHV010000015.1 coordinate 2,017, forward strand.
GAACAAATGAGAGAATCACAGCAGCAGAACATGCAGCCCATGCCTACCAGCACCCTGGTGGGCATGATGGCTACTCTGCTCATCATGATGGTGGTCGTATCCTTCAGATCTGAGATCGGAGGTGCACTCAACGTCGTGTTCCAGTACGTCGACTTCAACGGCGAGTACCCTGTACTCACCCTCGTTATCGCCGGACTGATCATGATCACCCTGAGCACCACTGTCAGGAGCCTGCTCAGCGACCCTATCGCTATGGCAAAATCTCAGCATCTTCAGAGCGAGTACAACGCAGAGATGCGCAAGGCCCGCACAGAGAACAACCTCTACAAGCTGAAGAAACTTCAGGACCTCCAGCCTCAGATGATGTCCGCTTCGATGGAACAGAGCACCAAGCAGATGAAACTTATGCCTGTAACAATGGTATTTGTCATCCCCATCTACGCCTGGATCTGGTTCTTCGTCAGCAACACCGTCTCTCCCGAGATGTTGATCATCAACATGCCTTGGGGAGATGCGAATCTGAATGACATGCTGTTGAACTTCATGCCCGTCTGGATCATCATCTACACCCTGATCAGCCTTCCTATCGGACAGCTCGAGAACAAGATCATCAACTTCTTCCTGTTCAAGAGGCGTCTTGCGAAGCTCGACAAAGGTGAAGCATGAGAATCACAATCAGTGGTCAGCCTGGAACCGGGAAGACCACTCTCTGCGGCAAACTGTCCGAGGCCCTCGGCCTCAAGGCCGTCGTCTTCGGACAGGTCTTCAGGCAGCTTGCCGCAGAGAAAGGGATGACCCTCGTCGAGCTCGGGGCGCTCGCCGAGAAGGACCCTCAAATCGATGCGGACATCGACGCCAAAATCGTCGAGACCGCCCGCAACAGCCCCGATATCATTCTCGAATCCCGTCTGTCCGCATACATGCTGACCCGCAACGGGATTCCCGCACTCCGTGTATATCTGACCGCCAGTCCGGAGGTCAGGTTCGCAAGGATCGGCCTGCGCGAGGACAAGGAGATCCAGCGTGCCCTGGAAGAGACCGCGGCGCGTGAAGCCTCCGAGGCCAAGCGCTATATGATGTACTACAACATCGACATCACCGACAGGAGTGTTTACGACCTTATCGTCGACACCGACAACCTCACTCCCGATGAGGTCCTCCAGAAGATCCTCGACGCCGTACGCGTCCGAGATATGCTGGTCAAGGACCCTAAGGCAATTCCCGATAAATGGGGCAGACGTCCGTCGGACCGTACAGTGGGAGAACTTCTGAAAGGTGGCGTAATCGCACTAGACAAACCTTCCGGACCCACTTCTCATCAGGCCACCGCCTGGGCCAGGGACGCACTCCATTTGGACAAGATCGGTCACGGTGGAACACTCGACCCCTATGTCAGTGGAATCCTGCCCATCTGTACCGGAAAGGCCATCCGTCTCACCGACATCGTTCTTTCCTCGGACAAGGAGTACATCTGTCTGATGAAGCTTCATGGGGACGTTACGGAGAAACGCATACGTGAAGTAATGGCACGCTTCACGGGAAAGATCTATCAGCTTCCTCCCGTCAGGTCGGCCGTCAAGAGACAGATGCGTATCAGGACCGTCAAAGAGCTCGAGATCCTCGATATCAAGGGAAGGGACGTACTGTTCCGCATATCCTGCGATGCAGGAACCTATGTCAGGACACTGTGCATCGATATCGGCGAGATGCTCCTCTGCGGAGCCTCCATGACCGAGCTCAGGCGTTCACGTTCCGGTAAGATGAAGGAGGACCATTCTGCAACCCTTCAGGACCTTGCCGACGCCTACATCTTTTGGCAGCAGGAAGGCCGCGGAGAGTGGCTTAGAAGCCTCATAAAGCCCTTGGAGGTACTGGTGGACCCTCTGCCCAAAATAATCGTCAAAGCGACCGCCGTAGACGCTGTATGCCATGGTGCAGACCTTTCCGTGAAAGGGGTTCACATGCTCGACCGTGACATCAGGAAGAACGCACTCGTCGCCATGATGACCGCACGCGGGGAACTTGTCGCCATCGGTAAGATGATGATGTCCACTGACAAACTCATGGCCTCCGATTCCGGTGTTGCCGTCAAGACCTCCCGTGTGTTCATGGAGGAAGGCCACTATCCCAGAATGTGGAAATACTCCACAGATATCGACGGATTGCAGCTTTCCGAGTGAAAATCCCAATAGCTTTTTTAATTGCCACATAATGGGGTAATCGATGGGAATCTTTTCGAAAGAGGAAATACTGCTTGAGCAGAACAACGTACGTCTAGGCGAGTTCGATCCTACGAACTCCACTGGCACATGTTACTTCAACATACTCAAGTTTCCTTTTGATGTTAAGAAGAATCGTATGGTCCGCGTCCATGTGGTCTCCGAGTTGCCCATCGACGTAGCCGTAGCATCTTCTGTCGGGCTTGTCGGTGAGGTTGGTGGAGTCACTGAAACCACTCTCGGACCGTACAGCACAAAGAATTGTACCGATATGTGCGTGTTTCTGGGTATAACTCCCGGGGACAAATCCACCGTTTCGGTCAAGGTTTGGTCCGACAGTAAATGATGCGTATTGTGGATGGGGAGAAACACAGTTTCTGGGCGGACGGTCTGCCCGCGGGACTGTCTGTCGTACGTCAGTTCGACAAGTTGGTATTGGCCGTATGGGTACTTTGTCTTGCAGCTTACGCTGTGGGTTTCTATTTCCTTCTGGATTATTACGATCTGTACACCCTTCTGGCATACATCAGCGTACCTTCCGCCATTGTAGGTCTCGTCTACATCATCGACCGCAAGAACATCATCGCTCTCGTGGTCCTTGCCGTGCTGTGTGTGGTGACGTATCTGGCATTCGAGAACTTGCTCTATATGCTCATCATAGTCTACCTGTTCTTCGGCAGTTTGGGCGTCTCCTGCATCGTGGATGCGATCCAGCGTATGATCTTCTACGAGGTCGTGAGCCACATCAGGTACGTCAACGTCAAGGAGAAGTTGACTCTTGGCGACCGCCTTATCGCATTCCTGTTCAATGTCCCTCCGGACCTAGATACAAGGAACATCACCATCAATCCCAAGAAACTCGGAAAGTTTGCCTGGAGGGAGATGGGAAGCACCATATTCCTTTCCATGATCGTCGGAATGTTCTTCTGGATCTATCTTTCGATGAACCCTATGGGTACCGCCGAGATCTCCGCATCCGTGCCTCTGTTCATCTTCGGAGTGATCCTTTACATCCCCATCTTCGTCATGCCTATCTCCGTCTTCAAATCGCTTGATGTGAAGATTACCACCAACTACCGTGATTTCAAACTGTACAACGGTGCCTGTGCAACCATTCAGAGGATGGCCATCCCCATCGCAGGAGCGTTCATGTATGTCCTCACCAAGATGAAGGACACCGACCCTGTCGAGGTCCTTCTCTTCATCGCCTACTCCGCGGCATTTATCCTCTTCATCGTGATTCTCATCTCCCTCGTGTACTACTATGCGATGGAGGCGACAACCTCTTCGGACATCTCCAAGAAGTGGAATCTGTTCATTCCCGTCCCCCTTATGATGAGTCTTCACGAGGATAAGGACAAGGATGTGCCAGTATGTCCCGGAACCCCCGTCAGGGATGAAGAGGACATGAGCGAAATCGATCTCAGTATCCGCAAACAGTGAGATAGAAAAATAAGTGGATTGTGCCGATCTGGCACAATCCTTTTTTGACCTTCAGATCTGGAATCCGCCGGAGGTGTTGGGGTTTGCCTTACCTGCCGCGGTCCAGCTTGCGAAGATGGGTTTGAAGACTTCGACGGAGGTCATTCCGGGAGTCTTACGGAGTCCGATGATCTCGGGTTCCTTGTTGTTGCTGATGATGATCTTGTACTTCTGCTCCTGATTGTTGACGGAGACGGGCGCTTTGTCGTTTTTGACGATGGCTGCGATGGTCTTGTCTGCCATGAGCTGGATCTCCTCGGGAGTGTACTCGTCGGGAACCTTGAAGATGAAGCAGCATTCCTCGGTCTCGCCGTTGATCATGAACGAAGGGTCTGCATCTTTCATGAGCTTCTTGAACTTGGCTCCTTCTTCGTCGTCCTCGGTCAATTCCATGACCTTGTTCTTGAATTTGTAGGGGATATCGAGGTAAATCGAATTCTCTCCGAGAATGTTCCACATAGGTGGCGCATCTTATAACACGTTAATAAGTGTGCGTACGCGCGCGTTCTAATACCCCAATATTAAAGTATTCCAGACCTATGGCAGAGCAATGGCCGAGGAATTCAAGGTCACTCCTTGGGAAGTGACCGGAGATATTGATTACAATGTTCTGATGAAAAAATTCGGAACAACCCCCATCGATGACGCACTCATCGACAGGATTTCCAAATACGGAACGCCCCACCCCATGCTCAGGCGCGGAATATTCTATACCCACCGTGACCTCGGGGCACTTCTCGATGATTACGACAAGGGCAACCAGTTCTACATTTACACAGGAAGGGGCCCTTCTGGAAACACCCATCTGGGTCACATCATGCCCTGGATCTTCAACAAGTGGATGCAGGACACCTTCAAGTGCAAGATGCTGTTCCAGATGACCGACGATGAGAAGTTCCTCTTCAAGGACCTCACCCTCCACGACACCCGTAATATGGCTTACGAGAACGCCTTGGACTTCGTCGCACTCGGATTCGACCCTGACAACACCAAGATCATCGTGGACACCGAGAACATCAAGACACTGTACCCTCTCGCACTCCGTGTAGCGAAGAAGGTAACCTTCTCCACGGCCAAGGCAGTGTTCGGTTTCGACGGAGAATCCAACATCGGAAGGATTTTCTTCACAACCCTCGAGTCCGCCCCCGCTTTCCTTCCCTCGGAAATCGAAGGAAAGCCCACCCGCGTCATAGTTCCCTGCGGAATCGATCAGGACCCCCACTTCAGGGTCACCAGGGACGTAGCACCCGGAATGGGGTATCCCAAGCCCACCATGCTCTACTGTAAGATGTGTCCCGGACTCAACGGTGGAGATAAGATGTCCTCCTCCGAGGAGAATGCAACCATCTATACCACCGACACTCCCAAACAGGTCAAGAAGAAGGTCGGAAGGGCATTCACCGGAGGATGTGTCAGTATCGAGGAGCAGAGGGAGAAGGGAGGAAACCCCGAAATCTGTGCCGTATTCAAGTACAACTACTACCTCTTCGAGCACGACGATGCCAAACTCAACGAGATGGCAGACAAGTGCAGGCGCGGAGAGATTCTCTGTGGAGAATGTAAGGTAGCACTTACCCAGAAGATCAATGTGTTCCTTGAGGCCCATCAGGCCAAGAGGGAAGAAGCGAAGGAGATCGTCAAACAGATGACCTTCGAGGGCTTCAAGTGGTGATTCAGATGGATATGAACGAATTGCTGGAAGGACTCAGCTACAACGAGAAAAGGCTCCTGCTGGCTCTCGACAAGAACAATGGCTGCGGCAGCCCCGCTGATATGATCCGCATCGGCGGATTCGGTCTCGAGGTCGAGGTCATGGGTTCCGCATCCTGGCTCGCATCCAAGGGTCTCGCCGAGATCAAGGAGGAGAGCACCAAATACTATGAGCTTGCCAACGTCAAGGAGGTCGAGAACGGCCTCCCCGAGAGGAAGGCAATCATCGCCATCGACGCCGCAGGCGGACAAATCACCCTCGACGGACTCGCATCGGCCATGGAGAACGGAGAGGACAAGATCGCCGTCGGATGGCTCATGAGGAAGAAACTCGCCAACATGGGTGAGGTCGACGGTCAGAAAGGACTCACCCTCACCGATGTCGGAAAGGCAACCCTTTCCACCAAGATGGCAGACGAGCTCCTCGTTGAGAAGATGCTCGAAGCTCCCGTGAAGGAATCCGACGCGGACCCCAAGATCATCAAAGACCTTAAGGGACGTAAGGGACTCATCAAGGATGTCGTCGTAACCCAGAGGGAGATTACTCTGACCCAGATGGGTACCGAGGCGGCACGTTCCGGAATCGAGATCAAAGAGGAACTCACCGAGGTCACCGATGAGATCATCCAGAGCGGAAAGTGGAAGGACGTCGATTTCAGGAAGTACGATGTCCAGACTTTCGCCCCCGCGATGTATACTGCCAAGAAGAACCCCCTTACCAGGCTTGGTAATGAGGTCCGCAGGCTGTTCACCGAGATGGGATTCACCGAGATGTCCTCAGAGTATGTCCAGCCCGCATTCTGGAACATGGACACCCTGTTCATCCCCCAGGACCACCCCGCAAGGGATATGCAGGACACCTTCTTCCTTGACAACCCCGAGCGTATCGAACTCACCGACAGGGACCTCGTCGCTCAGATCAAGGCGATCCACGAGAACGGTGGAAACACCGGTTCCACCGGATGGGGCGGAGAATGGTCCGAGGACAAGGCCTCCCAGGCACTGCTCAGGACCCACAGTACCGTCAGCAGTATCAAGTACATCGCCGAACACCCCGACGCACCCCAGAAGGCATTCTCCATCTCGAGGATCTTCAGGAAGGAGTCCATCGATGCAACCCATCTTCCCGAGTTCAGTCAGATCGAGGGTATCGTCATCGATGAGAATGCAAACCTCGACATGCTGATCTCCCTCATCCGCGAGTTCTACGCAAGGATGGGATTCGACAAGATCAACGTACGTCCCAGTTACTTCCCCTACACTGAACCCTCCCTCGAACTCGAGGTTTTCTTCAACGGAAAATGGCTTGAGCTCGGAGGTGCGGGAATCTTCAGGCCCGAGGTACTTGCACCCTTCGGAGTCAAGACCCCTGTCCTCGCATGGGGATTCGGATTCGAAAGGCTCGCGATGCTCAAGTGGAACATCAAGGACATCAGGGATCTCTACATCTCCGACCTTGATTCTCTTAAGAAAAACACCGTTTACTGAAATAAGACCGGGCGGATTTCCGCCCGGCATACATTTTCAACTGAATACCACTCTTACGGTCGGATCTGATATTCCGTCGATCAGGTTCTGAAGAAGTCCTTTCTTGTAGTCCGGTGCCGCCGCCTTTGCTTTTCCAAGCAATGCGAGGGCACTTTCACGGTCACCGTTCTTGTAGGCGATCTCTGCTCTGACCTTGAGGATCTCGTCGATATCCTTCGCGTCACCGATCCTGTGCATGGCGTCGCAGGCAGCCACAGCAAGGTCGTCAGCTTCTTTCATATGTCCCATCCTGGCACATGCCTGGGACATCAGTATTGCAGACAGCGGGGTGTGCATACAGTCATATGCCATCCTTGCGAGATCGTATGCTCCGTCGTAGTCTTCGAGATACATGCATATCTGGGCCTCGATGATATCTGCAACAGGGGACCTCATTTTCCTCAGCTCCTTGCAAAGCTTCTTCGCAGTCTCGATACGTTTGCAGGAAATCGCTATCTGGCTCTTCAGCCATACCAGGTCTTCGTCGATGGATTCGATGGAACCAAGTGAACCGAGGAGGTCAAGAAGGTCTTCGTTGGGGTTGGCCATGAACTCTTCTTTATGGCGTATGGCATGTTTTCCGGCTTCCATCTTTCTGCCCGCATTGATCAGGTGGAATAGTCTTTCCTGGGGATTGTCATGCTCTACCCACCAGTCTGCTGCCCAGCTGTTCCATTCACGAACCTCTTCGGGAGAGATTTTCTCAAGGTATGAATTTGCAACATCACGTGGGACGAGGGTCATGCCCAGTACGTCGGAGGGAAGGGTTCCGGTCTCGGTCGGAGGGAAGGTGTCCCTGGGAACGGGTACACGGAAAACGCATGCCCTTCCGAAAGTGACCCTGTCCCTCGGACCCAGAGAGTTCCATTTGATTTCAGGGTCACATTTCCTCATGTCCAGGAATATGTCGGCATCGATACCTTCCGCCTTCAGTTTCTCTCTGGTGTTTTCGGCCTTCTCCATACCTTCGGGAGTGATGGAATACACTAGCCTCTTGGAACGCACTCCTTTCTGGTGTGCCTGCCAATATGTGACCATGCCTACTTCTCCGAGTTTCTTCAGGTCGAGGGATGCATGGGAACGGGTGATTCCCACAACCATTGCGATACCGTCCTGAGTCAGGTCGAACGGTACGTTGAATTCCTGCCCCGGTGATACACTGCTGTATCTCGAAAGGTGGAGCAGGATGCGTTCTTTCACAGTCAGGTCCCTTATGGTGAAATTACTCATGATATAATCAGTGAGCAGATACAATAAAAAGCAAAGCGAGGCATTCTGGACCAATCTCAAAGGATGTCATGACACTATGCGCAGACTGTTAGTAAGATATGACAAGGATATTGCCTCCGTAAACATGGTCGACACGCTGATCTCTCTCGGAGGATGGTCCGATGCCGGAACCGATGAAGAGGGTCACAAATACATGTCAAATGACGACGACATGATCATTTTCATTGACCACAAGCACATCAATGCCGAACACATCGATAAATCGGCGATAGCCTTCGGATTCAAACCCGATGTGGTCATATTCCCCTCTGTCCACAGCGCCAAGAGCGGGATCCCCGCACTCACCTGTCATCCCATAGGAAACTACCATGAGGCACAGTACGGCGGCGAATCGTTCAAACTGGCAAAGGCCTGTCCATCCCTCATGTCCGATGCACTGCGCAGCATCAAGAGGAACTGTGACATCCCCGAGTACAATATTTGTTTCGAGGTCACCCATCACGGACCCTATCTCGAGACACCCACCTTCTTCCTGGAGATCGGAAGCGACGAGTCCTGCTGGGGAAGGAAGGATGCAGCGATCATCCAATCCAAGGTTCTTACCGAGGTGAAGGAATCCAACGACTACGTCAACGTGATCGGTATCGGCGGTGGCCATTACGCCCCCAGATTCACCGAGCTGGCACTATCATGCAAAGTGAACTTCGGACATCTTCTGCCGAATTACCAGATGGATGGCTTCGATGACGAGGATATTGCAAGGTCCATCAAATCCGCAATGGAAGCAAGTGACACCAAATTGGCCTACCTGCACAGAAAATCAATGAAAGGTGCACAAGCCGCCCGCCTCATCGCACTGGGTGAGTCGGTCGGCTGTGAGTTTATGAAATCCGAGGATTTCGAACCGCTTACTGGGAACTGATATAGGTTCCGGAGAAAGGCTGTCCGAGGATGGCTTTCTCGAGTTCCTCGAGGTTCCTTCCGTCGACCATCTGGATATCGATCTTCTCGGCCTTTGCGATCTGCACTCCGAGAGGATCGAACACACTGGATTTTCCAGCTCCGTGGTCCTTGTAGACGAGTGCGTCGAGCTGTTCGATGGTTAGCCTATCATACCTGACTGCGTCGGGGTTCTTCCTGGGGTCGTCAGAGTACACTGCATCGACAGAGGTGGCGTTGATGACGCGTCCGGCTCCGAGCTCGCGTGCAAGCATGGTGGCTACAGCATCGGTGGTGTGTCCGGGCTCGGTACCGCCCATAACGACGATTTTTCCGTCTTTGAACTTCTCTGCAGCGGTCTTGACATCGAGGGGGATCTCGGTGGAGGATTTGTCTCCGAGTGCAAGTGCCAGAAGTCCTGCGTTGAGCCTGGTGCATCCGATTCCGAGCATGTCGAGCTGGTACTCGGTTCC
>JAKSHV010000150.1 GCA_024399225.1 archaeon
TCACGCAGGGAAGGATTATCCCGATGAAACGGGAACCCTTTACCGTGAACTCAGCCTCGGACGCCTGCTCTACGGTCAGGTAGTCCGTGAATAATGCCATGTAAAATAAAGGAAGGGCCCGAAGGCCCGAAGGATTGTTTCTCGTTTAGTGCATCAGGCCCTGTTCGCGGAGCTCTGCTGCAACGTTGTCGACAGCGCGGATGGCGTCTTCCTTGACCTTTGCACCTGCGCAGACGAGCTTTCCGGATCCAAAGAGGAGGATGACGACCTTGGGATCGTCGAGCCTGAAGACAAGTCCGGGGAACTGCTCAGGTTCGTACTCGACCCTCTCGAGTCCGAGGGTGATTGCGGCGGTGTTGAGGTTGAGCTCCTCTCCGAGATCGGAGGAAGCGACCATGTTCTGAATGTCGATCTTGGGCTTGATGGGGATCTCGACTCCGATTCCCCTGAGGTCCTCGACGACTCTGGCTACTGCCCTCTCGACATCCTCACGGGATTTACCGCCGGTGCAGACGAGTTTTCCGCTCTTGAAGAGAAGAGTTGCGGTCTTGGGCTCGGGGATCCTGTAGATAAGTCCAGGGAACTGCTTAGGGTCGTACTGAGCAGATTCGAAAGAATCGAGGATCTTGAAAAGGTCGAGCTCGGTTCCGAGGGAACTCGATGCGACGATATTCTGAATGTCGATTACGGTCATGCTACCGCCCATTGATAAAGAGTATATAAAGATTATATATAGACCACGAAAAACATAAGCATATATCATCCAACCAATGAGCCAGAGTTGGATATCTGTTCCATGACCGTTTCCCGACCCAAGGACAAACGTAAATAGGAAAATAAACTGACCCAGAACAATGAAACTGAGAGAATGGATGCCGTTGGTCGGAGTGGTCATCTGCGTGTTCATATTCAACATGTCGGAGTTCATGCCCATGGGACTTCTGACCGATATCGCGGATGATTTCGGGGTTTCCGAGTCCCGCGTAGGATTCATCATCTCGTTCTATGCATGGGCCGTCGCACTTCTCTCGCTTCCCCTGATGCTTATTTTCAGGAATATGGAGTACAAGAAGCTACTGATCCTCATGGTTGCGATGTTCACCCTTTTCCAGGGACTGTCCGGTCTTTCCAACGGATACTGGATGCTGATGGGCACACGTGTCGGTGTCGCCATGACCCACTGCGTGTTCTGGTCCATCGCCGCACCCCTGGCAGTACGGGTCGTTCCCCCGAAGTACGAAAAGGTAGCACTCAGCGCCGTGGCCACCGGAACCTCCATCGCCATGATCCTGGGTCTTCCCCTGGGAAGGGTCATAGGTCTCGCACTGGGCTGGAGGATGACCTTCGTCACCATCTGCATCGTTTCGGTGCTGGCACTGTTCCTTCTTCTGGTATTCTTCCCCAGACTGGAAAACCCCGGAACCTTCACCCTCAACAAACTGCCCATGGTCCTGAAGAACCGCGTGGTCGTCGGAGTCTACGTGCTCCTCGTCCTCCTGGTAACCGGATGCTACACGACCTACAGCTACATCGAACCATTCCTGGCACAGATCGCAGGATTTTCCGACAGCCTGATCACCGTGGCGCTTACCGTGTTCGGTATCGCAGGTATCGGAGGAAGCATCATCTTCGCCAGACTGTCCGCAGGCCGCAGGACCATATTCATGATTACCCCCCTCGCAGCCATCGCCGTGGCACTGCTGGCACTCAGGATCCTTTCCGACAGTCCCGCAGGAGTTTTCGCAGCCGTCATCCTGTGGGGAGGCGTGATGTCGATCTTCAACACCGTGTTCCAGGAGGAGATCATCCTGGTCACCGAACAGGATTCGACACCCATCGCCATGTCCCTCTTCTCCGGAATCTACAACGCGGGAATCGCAAGCGGAACCCTCCTGGGAGGATTCGTAACCGACACCATTTCGATCGGCAACATCGGCTATGTGGGGTCCGTGTTCGCAGTGGCATCGCTGCTTTTCACAATAATATTCGTACTGAGGTGGATCAGGGCGTTCGAAGCGAAAACCGCCTGATCACTCGAGGAAATCGAGGTTTCCTTCCCTGGCGATCTTCGAATAGAACATCTCGATGACCTCCTGTGGGACCTTTCCTTCCTTCTCCATGACCTGTTCCGCATCGTATTTCAGCATGGGGTCCACCCTCACGTCGATGAACTCGTTCTCGTGGGTGTGGTTCATCCCCTTGCGCATGCAGTACTGCACGGCGATGAACTTGTTGTAGGGGAGCCCTTCGGCCTTGGCGGCCTTGCGTATGAGGTCGGTGGTCTTGGAACCATACTGCGATGCCTTCTTGACACGGTGTGCCAGAATGGGGAATCCCAGTTCCACGCAGATGTCCTTCAGCACCTTCTTCCTGTTCTCGAGCTCCTTGGGCCTAAGAAGTGCGGGATTGAGCTTCTCCACCTCGGACACCACAGTACTATCCTGGTAAGGGTATTCGAGGACCTTTCCGAAATAGGCGGCCATCCTCCTCTCGCAGGGATTGGAGACCTTGTTCATACGGTCGATACCCCACTGCCTCACGCGTTCGTACTCCTCGTCCGAATCGTTGACGGCGTTGGCACAACCGTTGAAGTACTCGTCAGAACCCTGTCCGCTGAAGATGATCTCCTCCTTGGCATCCCTGAGGACGGTGAACAGCTGGAGGTCGTAGGAGATGGTGAAGGGGTCGCTGCATCCGGAAGCGGTTATCATCTGCCTCACGGTGTCGGTGATGTTCTCCTGGGATATCCTGCAGTGGTGCCACGGAAGACCCAGCTTGTCGGCAAGTTCCCTTCCGGCGGCGACATCGAAGGCATCGTCGGACCCGCAGGTGTAGCAGGTGACGGAACGTGCGTACTTGCCGGCCAAGGCTGCGATAAGCCCGGAGTCCATACCTCCGGAGAATGCGACACCGCAACGTTTGCCTTCGCATGCCCTGCGAACAGCTTCCTCGAGTGCACCGCCTACCGCTTCGTATTCCGCCATCTGAGTCCTACCTGTCAGGCAGGAATATCTGTGCAGGATATATGTTACTTCGCGGACTCCGATACAGGATGGACGGATTGTTATCGATGCGAACATTCGATGCCAATAAATCCCTGTTCAGCAGTCACCGTCTCATGGCAAAGATCACATTCTGCTACGATGCAGAAGGTTTCCGCGTGGCCGACATGCACATCGTCATCGGGGAGAACCGTCTCGCTGTCAAGGACAAACAGTCCGTCGATGTGGAGGTTCCCGCCGGAGAGTACGAGATCATGTTCAAGTCCAGCATCCGTTTCACCAGGGCGAAGTTCCAGGTAAATGGAGACATGACTATCCAGGTCGGCTGGGACAAGCGGTCAGGAACTGAACAATCACCTTTCCGGGACCTCCCGGACCCCTTTTTCATTCTTCTCGATAGTGGTCCTTTTTAGGGTTGAACACAATACACCGCTCAGATAACATGAGCGGATTCCACGAATACAACGGAATGAACATCAGGAACCTTGTAAAGCTCGCCAGGACCGAGCTCGACGAGGACGCAATGTATGAGCTCGGATT
>JAKSHV010000151.1 GCA_024399225.1 archaeon
TGACCTTGCTGGTGCTGTCGTCGACGTGGGTGATTCCGAGGGTTCCGGTTCCGATGAACATGAACCAGTCCATGAGCTTGGTGACACCTTCGTTGTTGGCGTGGGTGGGGTCGAATCCGGGGACCTGGGACATGATCGCAGGCATGACGCCCTCCTCGTTGAGGAGTCCTCCGATCTTGCTGATGGTGGGGGCGGATTCGGGAAGCTCGGTGGCGATCTTGACAAGTGCCTGCTCGAGGGTAGCATCGGAGGGTACGCTGCAGGCTGCAAGGAGCGCCGCCCAGTTGGCTGCGGTGTTGGGGCATTCGACCTTCATGATGTAGTCGATGTCCTGGAGATCGGTCGCGTAGCCGTTAAGATGGGTCATCACGTCGGTTATGGTGCCGGATGTCGGCGTCCAGTCGAGGGTTCCGTAGGTGGTCTCGTCATCGATCTTGATGTTGGTGACGGTACCGAGGCTCTCCTTGGTCTCGAAGACGACGTAGTTGGGCATGACGTTTCCTCCTCCGAGGAAGTCCTGCATGATGGTCATACCGTCGTTGGACTCGCCGTTCATCATGGAACCGATCATGTCGTAGGAGTTCTCGGCGGTCGCGTAGACATAGACCATGGGGACGGTGAAGAGGATGGTTGCGACCACGATCGCCTCTGCGTGCTTGATGGAGAACCTGGTGGAGCTGGTGAAGTACTTCACTGCAAGATTACCGAATGCCCTGAGGTAGCCCTTCTCGAGCTTGGGGCTTGCGGCTCCGGTGGGCCAGAAGAGCTTGTCTCCGACCAGGGTGAGGACGGAGGACATGAGGGTGAGTGCTGCGAAGATGGCGACGAGGATTCCCATTGCGAGGACGATTCCCATGTTGCTGACCATTCCGAAGCTGCAGATGCTCATGGCACCGAAACCGCACATGACTGCGAGTCCGGAGGTTGCGACGGATTCTCCGGCCCACATGATGGCCTGCCTGCAGGCCTCGATGTGCTCCTTTCCGGACCTCCTCTCCTCCCTGTACCTGGAGAGGATGAAGATACAGTAGTCGCATCCTGCTCCGAGCATGGAGACCACGAGGATGATCTCGACGGAGGAGGAGATGCTGAGGACCTGTCCGACGAAGTAGATGAGTCCGAGGACGATCGCGAGCGCGATTCCGATGACGGAGGGTGCCGCAGCGGAGGCGACGAAGGACCTGAAGAACAGACCGACGAGGACGATGATCATGAAGATGGCGATGGGGTCGACGATGGAGAGGTCCCTGGAGGTGGACTGCATGGTGTCGTAGCTCATCGCACCGGTTCCGGTGACATAGGTGGTGAAGTCGGACCTCTCGAGACTCATATCGGTGCAGATCTCGTCCATGGACTTGCTGATGTAGTCCCTGAGGTTTCCGGTGTCGTTGATCATGTCCTCCGCACTGATGTCTGTGTTGTAGGTGATGGAGAACATGCAGATCCATTCGCCGGGTTTGACGGGGCTCTGCATGGGTGCACCCATGGCGCTTCCTCCGTGTGCGATGTCGCACTTACCGTAGTTTGCGAGTTTCTCGTTCATCTTCATACAGAAGGGCCCCATGACCGTGCTGGGGTCGTACTTGGTTGCGTCGAAGGGGATGATGAGGCTCTGGGAGAGCGAGGTGGTCGCGATCGATACGTAGTGCTCGCTGAGGATCTTCATACCGTCCATGGACTCGGAGTTGGTTCCTCCGACGTCGGTGCTGTCGTAGTTGAAGCTGTCCGACGCGTGGGACATGGGATATGCCATAGCGAGCAGGAGCACGATCCATGCCACGATGACCAGTTTGGCATGTTTGGTGATTCCGTTTGCTAGTTTTTCGAATATCATTTCTTTCGGCCTTCTGCGGTTATCAGTCCGCTCGAGTCCGGCAGATACGCATGGGTATAGCATGCGCTGCCTGATGTCTCTGCCGAAGTCACATGATGTATTTAACTCTGTTGAACACGTTCAAATCTGAGCTGAAAAGCATCTACATTTTGTCTACTTTGGGGAGTTGAAAACCGTTAAATAACATAGAATAATTGAACATGTTCAACAGGTAATTTCCTCATGACAGTGACGTTTTCCAAGGGAGAAGAGGCGAAAAAGCGCGTATATGATGCAGCTTTGGCCCTCTTTTTCGAGCAGGGATACGATGCGACCACCATGAGGCAGATCGTTCAGAGGTCCGGTGTCCTCAACGGCAGTGTCTATCACGCCTACAAGAACAAGGACGCCATCTTCGAGCTGGTGTTCAACGATGTTATGGACAAGCTCTTCGAGAACTTCCGTCCGATGGAACTGGATGTTCTCACATATTCCGTCGTGCCCCTCGGATACGAACTGAAGTTCGCGTTCGACGGGGGTGTGAACGCCGACCTGCTGTATCACGCGAACAGGTCCTGGGTCATATTCAACAACCTGGTGGACCGTATGGTGGAGTATGTCTTCCATTACGCCGATGCTAAGGGATGGCCGTTCTCAAAAGACAGGGTGAGGAGAGGTGTGGTCACCGTTCTCGGTGCCACCAGGGCGCTGATCGACGAGTACGTGTGCGCCGATTCCGAGATGCCCCTGAGGGAGGCGGTGAAGCAGATCGCAACCTTCTGTTCGGTCATGTTTTTGGTCCCCACCGCGGATATCGACGGCGTGGTGGAGAATGTGATGGACATCATCGAGGACCGCGGAGAGAGGTTCAGCGCCATCGACTTCGGATATTCGCCGAAAGAATGAGTTTCAGCCGCGCAGAAGCTCTTCGACCGTAAGTCCCAGATATCTTCCGAGCATGTAGAGTGTCTTTCCAGAGGCATTCTCTAGTTCGGTGACACCTTGTTCGTATGCACGCAGTGCGGGAAGGCTGATCCCCACGAGGGCCGCAAGTTCCCTCTGGGTCATGCCGATCTCCTTCCGCCGCAGTTTCACAATGTTGCCGGGGACTATGAATCTCCGTACCACGTCCACGGTCTTGCCGATGTCCGCCTCGTGGAGTACGGGGTATCCTGCGAGAAGTCTGCTGCAGGGATACTTTGTGATGATCTCCTTGAAAGGACGGTTGTAGTACCACTGCAGGTGTACAAGCGCGTAGCCGACCCAGAAAGCATCGGTGCATTCGTACGGGGGCTGTTCGAATGAGGATCCATCGAACACCTCCATGGCCATCTCGATGCCGGACATCCCTGCGAGGTATTTCGGGCATCCGGATTCGATTCCTTCTGCTATCTCCGATGCCGCGAATCTTTCAGACAGCTCGTCGATATCCAGTTCCAGCTGGTAATATGCCAGATCGAACAATGTGCCGATACTCTTCCGGACATCCGGGAGGTATTCAGAATAATAGGCGTGGATCATCCTTCTTCACCAATCCGGTTGTTATGTGGAATGCAAGTATATCCTCGGAGGTTACCTTGTGTTCCTTTCTCAGCTGTCCGTATGCCTCACGTGCCTCGATGTCCCTTTTCTTGCGTCTCCTGCAGTAGATTTCGGGAACCGCGACCTCGTACCCGATGAAGGTCAGTCTTTCGAATGC
>JAKSHV010000152.1 GCA_024399225.1 archaeon
ATGTACAACCGGGATAGTTGATCACATGGACATCCGCTCCCGCATCGACAAGGTTCTTCATGATGCGGGTTTCGGTCAGCGAGTCCAGGTCCACATCCAGGGGTTCACCCTCGATGAGGAGACGTACCTGTACACCTTCGGACTGTTTCTCCAGGAGGATGGACAGGGCGTATTTGCTTGACAGGAGGTAGATGGAAATATCCACGCTCTTCGTGGCCTGTTTCAAGGTTTTGAGGATAGGGATACCCTCGCATTCGGGGAATGTGAACGGTGTCACCTCTGCGTCGTACCAGGTGATCTCCGAAGCATCCGATGAATCGCTCTGTACGAACAATACGGCCGAGGTCGAGACAAGGCATATCACCGCTGCCAGAGCTAGGGTTTTCTTGAAACAGTCCATAGGATACTGTATGCATCTATCCTTATAAATCGGATGAGGAACAATATGTGGGGAAGGGGTCCCTTACGGGGAAAATCTTTCGATTTTTCATAATCGGCAAAAAAAGCCGCATGGTTGCGATGATACGATAGTCATGACTCTATTGGGAATCATGGATCGTCGAGGATATCGCGATTATGCCTTCATGGCATGACCGTCGTAGTATCCTACTCCAATGGTCGTGTCTCACATACGGATCCGCCTACGAGGATTAGTTCCCGCATGCCGGACACGGTGTAGGCTGCCTTTCGGCACCTCCCCCGATGAGCAATCCATTAGTACCTATTTAAGGGTTCTATGGGAAATCCGTGCTCAGTGTTTCCATAGGTCTCTGTAAATACGGTACGCACTGACCAACGGCAGATATCCCAGCATCTTCAACCTGTAGTATTTCAGTTTGCCGCGGTTGGAATGTTTGAACTTGCCGATGTACACGTACCTGATGCACTCCTGCACATAGTTGTCGATGATCCCGAGGTTTTCCGACGAGGTGATCAACGGGAAGTACATCTTGGTGAAGCAGTACGGCATCACATCGCTTCCGTAATGGAAGCTGTTGACGGCACGGATCATCAGCGCCATGGCCGTCTCCCTGGTGACCTTGCCGTCCTCGTACCTTTTGCGGTACTTCCTCGCCATCGTCTTGATCCTCGCCTTGTGCTTCTTGATGCTGGCTTCGGAGAGCATGGTCCTGCCGTGGTCGAAACGAATTCCGAGGAAGATGAACTCCTCACCGGGCTGGTATATGCTGACCTTGTTGGGGTTCAGGATGAGCTTCTTCTCATCGACATATCCCTGGATGAAGTCCTTGATCTCGTCGAGTCTTTCCGATGTTTCCGCAACGACCATCATGTCGTCCGCATACCTGAAGAACGGGACCCTGTTGAGGAACAGCAGCCAGTCGAGGTTGCGGAGGAAGTAGTTGGAGAGGAAGGATGCGAAGGGCATTCCCGCCATGACCCCCTTGTAGTTGTCCTCCTCATAGGTGGGCTTGGCGGAGACGTCGCTGAGCCTGACAACCCTCACGGTGGGGTTCTTGAGGATCTTCTCGAGGACCTTGATGACGCCGTGGTCGCGTTTGTCGATATGGGCGTACAGTTCGTCGAACAGGAGGCTGATGTCGATGGAGTTGAAGAAATCGCTCAGGTCTGCCTTGTAGCAGTATTTGTCGCCGTCGCCGAGGAACTTGATGATGGAGTTGATGGCTCCCCTGACCCCGTCGTTGTCGCTGCAGGAGTAGAGGTTGGGTGCGAACAGGTAGCTGTACCTGTTGAGCTGCCATGCCATCATCCTGATGACGGTGTGTTCGGCGACGTTCTTGGAGCTCTTGAAGGTGTAGATCTTCCTGGTCTTGTTGGTTCCGGGCTTGGGGATCTCGACCCTGGTGGGGATGGGGAACTCGTAGGTGCCGTCGACGATCTTCTCGACCATACTGCGGTACTCCCTCTTCCTGATGAAGGATTCGGTGACCATCATCTCATCTGGGTCATCGACATCGGAGATGAGGTGGTCGAGGAACTCGTCCCATTTCTCGTCCTTGAGGAGGTTCTCCATGATGGTGCCTTCGGACTCATCGATATCTCTGGGAGGTGCATCATGGATCCACTCGGGGTCCAGGCCGTTGGGCATCTTCAGGACGAGGCCTTTGAACTCCTCGTCGACCTCGTTGTTGTCGGCGGGACACATCAGGATTTTCCTCCGGAACGACCGTTGTTCCTTCTCCTGGCGGTGTTGCGGGGGTTCGCGATCCTCTTGATACGGGTCTGGTTGCTCTTCTTCCATTCCTCCATGATGTTGATCGCGACGGTGTTGTCCCTCTTGGCCGCCATGCGGATGTACTTCTCGAACATGGCCTCGTTGCGTTTGGTACCGACCCCGTACCTGTACATCAGTGCGATGGTCATCATGGCCCTGGAACTTCCGGAGTCCGCGGCCACATGGAACAGTTTGAACGCCTTGTCGGGATCGGCATCCACGCCGATTCCCCTGTAGTAGCAGTCCGCCAGGAACGACTGGGGCTGACCGCCGGTGTAGGCGGCCTGTTTCGCAAGTTCGAACACGTAGTCGGGTCTCTTGACCTTGTGCGCATCCATCATGATGGTAAGGTTCTCGCTGAGCGCGGCCTTGGAGAATCCCTTGATGAGGACGTTGTTGATCCTGAAGTGGTCCATGGGAAGCTTCGCCTCGATGATCTTGGCGGATGCCGCGGCACCTCCGCCAGGTCCATCGATGGGGGATATGGTGTACCTGGCGAACCATTTGTTCGCCTCTTCCAGGTTCACTTCGGTTCCGATTCCGCTGGCGTACATGATGGCGACGGTGAACTGGCTGTCGGCCACACCTGCGTTGGCGAGGTTGAGGGTCCATTTCAGACCGGTCTCGAAATCGGGTTTCAGGTACCTTCCGTCCATGTAGATCTTGGAGAGGTCGGACATGGATTTCACATGACCGTAGCTTCCGAGCTCCTCCAGTTCCTTCACCGCTTCCTCAATGTTGATGATGGTTCCGGTACCGTTGAGGCGCATGGTGGCCGCCCTGTACCTGGCATCGAGGTTGCCCATCTCCGCGGCGTTGCAGTATACTTCATAGGCCCTGCCCAGGTCCTTCTCGTTCCTCGCGGTGATGCGGAGGTATTCCGCATACCTGTAGGCGTCGAAGTGGTCGCCTTTCTGGGACATGACCTTCAGGGTCTTCTCGAGCTCGTCCTCCTGGAATCCGGAGTGGAGAACGGCGTACTTCCACATGGCATCGCGGTGTCCGCGTTTGGAGGCCATGTAGAGGAACCTGTCCGCATCCTCCGTGTTGCCCTGGTCCATGCACATCTCGGCGTACTCGGTCATTGCGATGGGGTTACCGGAGTGTGCGGCCTTCCTGAGCCATTCCGCGCTTCCCTCGGGGTCGTTGTCCCTGAGGCACAGTTTGGACATCCTGTATTCCGCCAGCGGGATACCGTAGTCGGCGTTCTTGCGGACATCCTCCTCGGTACCGAGGTCGACGGTGTCGTACACGGCGCAGATCTCCTCGGGGATACCCTCCCTGACGATCTTTCCGTCCTCAAGGATGAC
>JAKSHV010000153.1 GCA_024399225.1 archaeon
TCGAGGCTGATTCCCAGCGGCAGGGGGTCGGGATACAGGATGGTCCTTGCGACGATGTCGGAGAACAGCAGGATGCTCGCCCCTATCGGTGCGGAGGGGGGCATCACGGAACGACTGTCGTTCCCTATGACCATCCTGGTCATGTGGGGACCCATCAGGCCGATGAATCCGACATCCCCGGTGAATGCGACACACACAGATGTCGTAAGAGTACTCACGACAAGTCCCTTCCTCCTCATGGAGTTCACATCGACTCCGACGTTGCGTGCAATCTCATCACCTGCTGACAGGGTGTTGATGTCCAATGCCATCTTCTCGAGATAGAGGACGCAGACCGCCACGATGGGTGCCATGATGATGACCGCGCCCCATGTCGCGTTCCACATTCCTCCCATAAGCCAGTTGGAGATGGTACGGAGGGACTCATCGTCCGAGAGATACTGGGACAATGAGATTCCCGCCTGGAACAGGTAGCTGATGACAACTCCGGAGAGAACCAGAGTGGACTGGGAAGCGTCCTTCTTGGCGATCTTCAGGACCAGCATGATGCTGGTCATTCCGAACACGAAGGAGAGGATGACGATCAGGATGTTCTTCACACTCATCGAGATGATACCGAAGCTCATCGTGGTGTAGAAGAACGCGTATCCGGAACCGAGGACGATGGTCAGGGCGGCACCGAAGGATGCCGCGGTTGACACACCGAGGGTGAAGGGACTGACCAGGGGGTTCCTGAGCAGGCCCTGCATGATTGTTCCCGCAGCAGCGAGACTGATACCCGTGATCAGACACAGTAACGTACGGGGGAAACGGCTGTTGATTACCACGGTGGTGTAGTAGTCCTGGGAGGGACCGTCTATCCACGCGGGGAACAGAGTGTGGCCGATGACCTTGAGGACGTCGATGAGCGGGATGTCGGTGGAACCGATGGCGAGGGAGCACAGCACCGCAATGATGGTGACCGCGAGCATCACGAATACGAAGGTGAGCTTGGCCCTTATGGAGGCCGAGTATTTTCCTTCTATACGATCCTGCTCCGTGTTCTCCTCGAACGCACGGACCATCCTCTCCGCTTCTGCGTTCCTCTGTTCTTCATCCATGGTATCAGGCAGTGGGAGTGTATGCTACGAGAAGGTTCTCGGTGCTGAACTCGAGACCGAAGGTGGTGTTCAGCTGGGTGATCGCATCCTCTGCAGAGGTTCCGATGTCTGCTCCGAATGCCTTTGCATAAAGGAGAGAGGACACACAGGAGAGTGCACCGTTGACGGTGTCTGCTCCGAGGGAGAAGAGACGGCCTTCCTTGACACAGGTGAGGTTCTCGTAATGGAGGTTTCCTCCGTAATCGAAGAACTTGCTGAAGTTCTCAGCGGGGTCGAGGGTGTAGACGAACATGTAGTCGAGAGTGTAGTCGTTGTCGAAGGTTGTGAGGACCTCCCTCTCCTGACTGAAGTAGACGGTGTCACGCACATCTTTGTCGATGACGTTGGTGTAGCACTTTCCGGAGACGGATTCGATGACCTTGACCGCGGAGGAGGTGTGGGTCTGGAAGAATCCGGAGGATGCCATGTGGAGTCCGAAATAGTCGTCCGCATGTGCGGAGAGATCGTAGGACCTTGCCTTGGTGAAACAGCTCTCGAAGATGGCGATGTAGGCATTGTAGTTAGCCATGATCTCGGGGGTTCCGCCCATGAGGTTTGCAAGGACGAGAAGGCTGTCCTTGATGGCGAAGGGGTCGGTGAGGTCGAGGTAGATGACCTCGATTCCAAGGTCACGGAGTGCGTCGGGGTTGCTGATTCCCATGGTGACGGGGGTGAGGAGCACCTTGGAACCGTGCTGGAGCATGGTCTCTCCGTCGGGTGCGGAGTAGGTTCCGACGTTGAAGGAGTTCTCGAAGTACTTGCTGAAGGTCATTCCGTAGGTCTTGTCGAGTCCGGCGACGGATTTCTCGACACCGAGGATCTTCATGAAAATGGGGATGTACTTGTGTACGACGGAGACGTTCTGAAGGGGGACCTCCACGTTGTGCTCAACGCCTTTGGCATCTTTGAATGTGTATTTCTCTGCGGAGGATCCTTCTCCGGATCCACTGCCGGAACCGTTGTCGGAGCCATTATCGGAACCATTGTCCGAACCGCCGTTTCCGCTGTTCTGAACAACAGAAACACCGGCTACGCCGACAAGGGCGGCGACGACGATGACTGCAATGATTGCTATCTTGTTCATGGTAATCTCAGAGTAATCCAGATACTGGTATTTATCGAATTGGACATCTCATCCAATATTATTATATGGAGTCTTTCGCATTAATATGGCGAGTAATACTATGGACTCCAAAATCGCAATCATCGCCGGAGTCGTCGTGGTAGCTCTTGTAGCAGCCGGAGCAGGAGGATTCCTCCTTCTCAACGGAAACGACGACAAGGAAACGACCGTTACCGAGATGGCACAGGGTTTCACCTATGACGGTGCCTTCGGTGCGTTCAAATTCAGTGATAAATCCACCGAGGAACTCGGAAGCGTCATCATGCCCATCGAGGGCAGTGGAATGCTCTCCCACAGTCAGATCGACTGGAAGAAGAGCGACGACGCAAAGGCAGACTACGACGCAATCGTCGCCAAGATCAAGGAGAAGGGAACCTTCGCAGGAACCTCCCCCGTCGTACTCAGCGTCGACAACGAGAACATGTATGTCGTCGAGTACAACATGAACATGCCCACCAGCAAGTTCACTCTCGTCTACTTCGCAGCATACAACGGAAAGACTGTCATCGAGTGTTACAGCAACCCCCTGTACCACCCCTCCGGACTCGCATCCGATGCTGACATCTCTGAGATCCTCAGCACCGTCATGAAGACCGTCGGTGCCGAAGCAGTCACCGTCACCACCCCCGCAGATGCCCTTGCAACTCTTGGAACCAAGGCATACAAGGGAGTCTACGGAACCCTCACTGTGAAGGAAGGGGCAACCGCAGACACCGCATCCATGTTCAAGACCAACGCAAGCGATCGTCTCGCAACCTCTGCGATCACCTTCAAGAACACCGCAGATGCAAAGGCCAAGTACGAGGCCGCAGCAGCCGAGATCCTTGCCAAGCCCGCAATGATGGGTGCACAGCCCATGGCACTCAGCATCACCGGCGCAGACTACACCGCAGTGCAGTTCAACGTCAAGATGGGAATGTCCACCTTCTCCCTCGTCTACATCGCAGGATACAGCGGAAACGTCTTCATCGACGGATACTCCGAGGCAATGTACCTCACCTCCTTCGCAACCGTAAACGATGTTGCAGAGCTCATCAACACTGCACAGTTCGTTCTCGGAGGAGACAATGTCAACGTAGCCCTCGCACCCGCAACCTCCGCATCCGGCTTCATCACCGCATACAGCGGAGCACTCGAAGGATTCGCAGCAGCAGACAGCAACAACGCAACCGCTGCAAAGGTCT
>JAKSHV010000154.1 GCA_024399225.1 archaeon
TCAGAATCCCGAGGAGTTAAGCTTGTAGAAGTAAAACCCCTCGGGAATTATAGATCAGTCAGATCAGATCCATCCACTCATCTCTGGCGATAGAGCAGAACTCCCTTGCATTCGACGAGGTCAGGGACATCATCGACGGAAAGGTGGTCATCGGACCAATGAACGAGATCCATGAGGTTAAAAACGCCAAGGCCGCGTACGAAATGTTCGATTCCTTGGACCCCCTGAACCACAAAGATCTGCTACGCGTCCACGAGGTCATGATGGCCCGCCTCGGTGTGGCAAACGGCACCTGCCGTACAAAGGGGGAGGGGGTGTTCGACGGTTCGGGCAACTGCATACATATGGCACCTCCTGCACATCTTGTTCCCGGACAGATTGCGGATCTATTCAATTGGATGTCCGTCACCGACTATCCGCCTCTGATATCCTCCTGTATCTTTCATTACGAGTTCGAATTCATCCATCCTTTCGAAGACGGCAACGGGAGGATGGGCAGATACTGGCACAAATTGATTCTATCAAGATGGGATGAGGTGTTCAGATGGGTCCCGATCGAATCGATAATCCATGCCCGTCAGAACGAATACTACGAGGCGATAGCAAAGTCTACCGAAGATGGAGAATCGAGCAGGTTCGTTCAGCTGATGCTCGAGATGATCCTCGAGGCCCTGACGGAATTCAGGGAGGTTGCAAGTTTCTCCGACGAGTCCGGCCGTGAACTGCCACCAAGCGAGAACGTGGTTTATGAATCGATCGAAAAGGGGGAATTCATCACGATATCGAAGGCCGCACGTTCGCTCTATCTTTCCACCGCCACCATCACCAGGGCATTGCGTTCCTTGAAAGACAGGGGGCTCATCAAGCGCATCGGTTCGGACAAGAAAGGATATTGGGTCATAGTAAGGAAGTGAGTAGTGACACACATAGGCCTCTGCTGACAGATATTTGACTAGTCAAACGTCCGTTAATGTACATTCGTCTTACTGTCCCTATCCTAATTATTATAATATATCGAAAGATACCGACGGACGGAGAATTATCACATGAGTGATGAATGGGTAAGAATCGCAGCACCTGCAACCACTTCCAACATCGGTGCAGGTTTCGATGTTTTCGGTCTCGCTTTCAACGAGCCCTGCGACATTATCGAAGGTAGGAAGATCGAATCCGGAATCAGGATCGTCAGCGTCGAAGGTCCCGGAGCCGAGCTCATCCCCCTCGATCCCGAGAAGAATTCCGTGACCATCGCACTTGCCGAGGTCCTCAAGAGGGCCGGAGCCGATTTCGGTGTCGAGGTCAAGATCACCAAGGGAATCAGGCCCGGAAGCGGAATGGGTTCCTCCGGAGCATCCTCCGCGGGAGGAGCATATCTCGGACACGTCCTCACCGGAGAGAAGCTTTCCTCCACCGAGGTCATCATGTGCGCCGCGGCAGCCGAGGGATACACCTCCGGTACCATGCACGCGGACAACGTCGCCCCCTGTATTCTCGGCGGATTCACCATCATCCGCTCATACGAGCCCTTCGAGGTCCTCAGGGTAGAACCCCCGAAGAACCTGGGTCTCGTCGTAGCACTTCCCGACGTGGTCGTACTGACCTCCGAGTCCAGGGGAGTGCTCCCCGAACATGTGAAGATCAAGGACATGGTCTACCACGTAGGCCACGCATCCTCTCTCGTCTACGCCATGATGACCGGCGACCTCGACCTCATCGGAAGGGCCGTCGGAGACGTGGTATTCGAGCCTGCACGCGCAAAGCTCGTCCCCCATCTCAAGGAGGCCGAGGCGGCTGCAATGTCCCACGGAGCCATCGTATCCTTCCTCGGAGGATCCGGCCCCTGCGTGATGTCCTTCTACGACAAGAACACCCACCAGGGTCAGATCATCGCCGACGCGGTACAGAAGGTCTTCAACGAAAACGGTTTAAAATGTGATGTCTGGGTAACCGACTGCGGTTCCGGATGTACGAGGTTATGATTATGGCTGCACACAAAGTAGTTTGCTGGGAATGCGGAGCAGAGATCGAGGACGCATACGTCAACCTCTGCCCCAAATGTAAAGGTCTCCTGACCGTCAAGATGGACCTCACCAAGGTCCAGGAAATGAAGCCCGCAGACCTCCGCAAGACCCCTATCGGAGTCTGGAGGTACGCCCCCTTCATGCCCGTCGACCCCGAGAACAAGGTCTCCATCCAGGAAGGAGGAACCCCTCTGTACGAGTGTAAGGCACTCGGAGAGGCTGTCGGAGTCCCCGGAGCACACGTCAAGTTCGAGGGTCTCAACCCCACCGGATCCTTCAAGGACCGTGGAATGACCATGGGAGTCTCCCACGCCAAGGAGCTCGGAGCAACCGTCGTCGGATGCGCTTCCACCGGAAACACCTCCGCCGCACTCGCAGCATACGCATCCAAGGCAGGAATGCAGTGCGCAGTCTTCCTCCCCTCCGGAAAGGTCGCAATGGGAAAGCTCGCACAGGCACTCTTCTTCGGAGCAAAGGTCCTCTCCGTCGACGGAAACTTCGACGACGCACTCGCACTCGCAAGGAAGATGCACGATGAGAAGAAGCTCTACCTCCTCAACTCCATCAACCCCTACAGGCCCGAGGGTCAGAAGTCCGTTCTCTTCGAGATCATCGACCAGCTCAACTACCACAACGACAAGTTCGTCGACATCCCCGACAGGGTCATCCTCCCCGTAGGAAACGCCGCAAACATCTGGGCAGTCTACAAGGCATGCATGGAGCTCAAAGAGGCAGGATGGATCGACAAGGTCCCCAAGCTCACCGGAATCCAGGCAGCCGGAGCATCCCCCGTCGCCAACGCATTCCAGGGCGGATCCCTCGACTTCATCGCCGAGCCCAACCCCGAGACCGTCGCAACCGCGATCAGGATCGGAAACCCCATCTCCGGAAAGAAGGCACTCAAGGCAATGTACGACACCGGCGGATACTGTACCACCGTCACCGACGCCGAGATCATCGAGGCACAGCTCCTTCTCGGAAGGACCGAGGGAGTCTGCGTCGAGCCCGCATCCGCAGCATCCGTCGCAGGACTCAAGAAGCTCCGCGCCGAGGGAATCATCGACAAGGATGAGAAGGTCGTCTGCATCTGTACCGGAAACGGACTCAAGGACCCCGACACAATCCTCGCCAACGTTCCCCAGCCCATTCCCTGCAGGAACGAGGTCGCAGACGTCGAGCGCATCCTCAAAGAGACCGCATAAAACCATTAACCGCCCGGGAACCTTCCCGGGCACCCAACTTTTACATGCCCTCATCATCCGAAGTTCTTGAGAAGTGGCTTTCACGCCTTGACGGTGTGGGAGTCGTAACCACCCGTAAGATGATGGGCGAATACATCGTCTACGTCGATGGGAAGATCGTCGGTGGAGTCTACGATGATAGGTTCCTCCTGAAGATAACGAAAGCATCTGCAACAGCATTCC
>JAKSHV010000155.1 GCA_024399225.1 archaeon
CTTAGTGAATATTATATACTAGTTACACCTATCCGGCCTTGCAGCCGCGTAGGATAATAATCCGAATCGGCAAAAAAGGTGAACAAATGGTAACAGTCTACGATGTTCCCGCAGAAGCTCTCATCATCAAAGTCGCTGAGAAGCTCAAGCAGAACGACAAGATCGTACCTCCCGAGTGGGCCGAGTTCGTTAAGACCGGAGTCCACACCGAGAGGGCACCCGTCCAGGAGGACTGGTGGTACACTCGTGCAGCATCCATCCTTAGGAAACTGTACGTAAAAGGCCCCATGGGAACTTCCAAACTCGCAGGAGAGTACGGAGGATACAACGACAGGGGATCCAAGCCCAACAAAGCAGTCAAGGGAAGCCGCGCAATCATCAGGAAGTGCCTCATTCAGCTTCAGGATGCAGGACTCCTTGAGGCAACTCAGAACAAACAGGGACGTAAGATCGCTCCCGCCGGCCAGAGTCTTCTCGACAACGCCGCTAAAGAGGTTGCTGACGCAGCAAAGAACTGAAGGTGTCTATCATGGAAGACGATCCTGAATTGGCAGCATTAAGGCAGAAAAGGATGGCAGAGATGCAGCAGCAGGCCCAGCAGCAGGCCCAGCAGCAGGAACAGGCCAAACAGATTGAAGCACAGAAGCAGTCGATTCTCAGGCAGATCATGGAACCTGAGGCCAGAGACAGGCTTGCAAACATCAAACTTGCAAACCCTCAGATGGCAGCAAACGTTGAATCTCAGCTTATCCGCCTCTCTCAGAGCGGAAGGCTCCAGGGAATGATCACCGACTCCATGCTTAGAGAAATCCTTCAGAGTATGACTCCCCAGAAAAGGGAGATCAAAATAGAGAGGAGATAAAATGTCCAGCACTAAGCCCCCGGCAATGAAAGAGAGGCTCAACAAGAAGATCAAGCAGAACCGCCGTGTCCCCGCATGGGTCATGATGAGGACCAACAGGCAGTTCCTCAGGCACCCTAAGAGGCGTTCCTGGAGAATGGGAAAACTTAAGGAGTGATTCAAATGGCAGACGAAGTCACCAGGATCATCGTAATTCCCCTCAGGGGAGCAAAGCAGGTACCTCGTTCTAGGAGGACCGAGCGTGCAGTCAAAGACGTCCGTGCAGCAATCATGAGGCACATGAAAGTCGACGCAGAGCACGTTTGGATCGACAAGACCGTTAACGAGAAACTTTGGGAGAACGGAATCCGCAACCCTCCCTCCAAGATCACCGTTAAGTGTGTCAAGTTCGACGATGGCCTCGTAGAGGTCTCTCTTTCCGAGTGATACCCATGTCGATGAGGCTTTCCAGGACTAACGGAACGTTCAATATCGGCGTTCACGCTACCGCCAACGAGAGTCTCGCGTTCACTTCCCCCGATGTCGACGACCTTTTCCTCAGGGATCTGGAAGAGGCATTGGGGGTCAAACCCTACAAAACCACACTCGCAGGTTCCCACGTCGTGGGTTCTCTGATGGCAATGAACTCGAGGGGTGCGATCGTCTCCGGACTCGCAGAATCCTCCGAGATCCAGATCATCGAGAAAGAGATCCCTGTGGTGCTCCTTCCCGACTACCTCAACGCAGCCGGAAACAACGTCCTTATCAACGATAACGGAGCCGTTGTCAACCCCGAGATGCCCGACGAGGTCGTCAATGAGATTGAAAGGGTCCTGAACGTCGAGGTCGTAAAGTCCGCGATAGCAGGATGCAACACTGTAGGTTCGGTCTGCAGGTGCAGCAACAAGGGCTGTGTCTGCTCAATCGACGCCACCGACGATGACATCGAGATCCTCAAAGAGGTTCTCAAGGTTCCCGAGGTACAGAGGACCACCGTCAACCACGGTTCCAAGTACGTCGGATCCGGAGTCATCGCCAACTCCAAGGGTGCACTTGTCGGAGACAAGACCACCCCCATCGAGATGGGCAGGCTCGAAGACGGACTCATGTTGTACTGAGTCAAACATTTTACCGAAATTCGGTTTTTTTGAGAATTGATGTCCCTTCCGTTTCCGGAAGGGTTTGTGGTTTCAATGAATGAAGTGGGTTGCCTGTCTGGGCTCGCGCTCGGGAGGATTGATTCCTGCCTTCTTTCCGGCGTCGATGCACTTGAGGATCCATGCGATGTTGCTTCCGAGCGCACGCATGGTCTGAAGCCCCTCTTTGTCCTGCATGACGTCCTCGGGAGTGAATCCGTGGGACATGTTCCAGTACTGTGAACCGGGAACGATCATGTTGCTGATGAGGAAGTACTGGTTCATCCTTTCGAATGAGGCGCTGTTTCCGCCCCTCCTTGCGTTGACGACTGCGGCACCGATCTTTCCGTCGAGTTTTCCTCCGACGGAGTAGAAGAACCTGTCCATCCAGGAGTTGACCTGTCCTGCGGGTCCGGAGTAGTAGACAGGGGCTCCGAACACGAAACCGTCGAATTCATCCACACGCTGGGAGATCTCGTATACATCATCCTTGATGCAGCATTCGCCCTTCTTCTTGCAGTACTGGCAGTTTTTGCATCCTGTGATGTCACCGAGTCCGATCCAGTGGATCTCTGTCTCGATGTCGTTCTTGTTGAGGGTGTCTGCAACCTCTTTGAGAATGGTATAAGTGCATCCGTTCTGATGGGGGCTTCCGTTGATGAGTAGTACCTTCATCCGATCACTGGGAAAAACATACGTGATAGGATAGAAAACTGTTTGTAAGGAACTCAGGGACGTTCGGTCTTTCCCTCATCCAGAGCCTTGATCGCAGCTGCGGCATCTAGGTCGCCTGCATACATGGCATGGGTGAGGAGGTATCTTCCGTTGGTCTCGTCCTTCTTGACGGATTCTCCGAAGGCGTACATGCATCCGAGCTCGTACATCGCGGGAGCATATTCATCGAGACAGGCTTTCATGAGCCAGTAGACGGCCTGTTTGATGTCCTTCTGAACGTAGTTCTCCCCGTCTCTCATCCAGATGGCGAGTTCCACCATGGCCCCGTGGGAGCCGGCTTTGGCGGATTCGAAGAGCCAGTGTGCGGCCTCGTGAGGGATGCGGTCCACTCCCTTTCCGTCAGCATAGAAAAGTGCCAGTAGGTACATCGCGTCAGCGTTTCCCCTTTCGGAGGCCCTTTTGAAGTACTTGGCGGCCTCGAAGTAGTTCTGCTCGATACCGTCCCCTTCCATGAGCATGATTCCGATCCTGAGCATGGCTTGGACATAGCCTTTGTCTGCAGCCATCTCGTAGAGTTCGGCAGCCTTGGCCTTGTCCTCTTTGACGACAAGTCCCTGGAAATAGAGGTTCGCCACAGTGTGGATCTTTTCTCCGTTGCCGGAGTCGATCAGAGCCTGATATTGGGAAGGAAGTTCACCGTCTTCTGCCATGATGCACCTTACCTGCCGAAGACCCAGACGCCCGTGAATTCGGAGATGTCGTCGGCCTCGAGTTCTACCG
>JAKSHV010000156.1 GCA_024399225.1 archaeon
GTCTCCATACCGATGAGCTCTCCCTCACGGTCGTAGTCGGTCGCGATGATGATCTCGTCGGAGTCGCTGGAGAGCTCCTTGATCTTGGAAAGGATGGATTTGACACGGACGTTCTTGATTTGCTCGGCCCTGACGAGGTCGACGGGAGAGGTTGCCTTCCAGTCGCTGTACTTCTCGGGGTAGTCGAGCTCCATGATGTGACCGCGGAGACTGACGACGTTGTAGTCGTCGTTTCCCGCATTGAATGTGAGAGAAGTGACTCCTCCTGCGGATGCGGAGTGGGTCTTGCCGTCGGAGAGGATGGTCGCGATCCTCCTTGCCGCGTTGGCTTTCTCGGTGATGATCAGGATTTTCATTGTCCCCTCAAACGGTGTTTGCTCTATTTAATATTATAATTATAAATAATAACGGACAAGGAGTTTTTTCAGATACAGGGTATATAAAGGGAAGATGCGATACGCACTCATGGGCTCCCTTGAGAAAGTGGTCGAGAGATTCAAGACGATGGACGACAAACTCCACGCGTTCTTCGTTCCGACCGAGGAGGAACTCAAGAGCTTTTTCGACATGGAGGCGAGCATGCAGACCTCCTCCGGAATGCCCATGATCAACAGATCTTTGGAAGAATCGATGAAGCGCAGGCACCACATCTGCATCATCCAGAAGAAGATCCTCGACTGGGTTCCCCACCACCACATGACCATGGAGGATTCGAAGGGGAACATAGTGGGATTCGACATCATCGACGGTCTGAAGGAGGATATCGAAGGAAGGGACGACCTGGTGTGGCTTTCCGATGATTTCGTCATGATCCCGGATGCATGCCAGGGCGAGGTCTCCATAGTCCTGCACCCCTGTCCCATTACCATTTTTGACGATGACCCAGAGGTCAACGATATGATCCTCATGTTCCCTGCGGCACCGGTGGATGATTTCATCAGGGACACTTACAGCATCCCCCACGTGAGGGATTACAACTCCGCAATCGTATCGTTCAATTGATTTCTAAAAAGTGAACCCGGGATCGCTCCCGGGAAAGGTGAATTTTAATCGTTCCTGAGTCCGACGTAGTGGATG
The DNA here is from genome assembly GCA_024399225.1 of archaeon. Taxonomy (GTDB): domain Archaea; phylum Thermoplasmatota; class Thermoplasmata; order Methanomassiliicoccales; family Methanomethylophilaceae; genus Methanomethylophilus. The sequence goes on from JAKSHV010000156.1 coordinate 1,078, forward strand.
TGGGCGGTGGTCTTGGAGGCCATGGTGAGCTTGCACCTGAGGACGCCCTTGATGGAACTGATGTCGTTGGAAAGCTGCTTCAGTGCACCGAGCTCCCCCTCGACCGCGATGATCTCCATGCACCTTCCGTGGTCGAGATGCATGTGGATGGTGGTTGCGATGGAATGAAGGGCAGCGTGCTGTACTTCGGTCAGTTTTTCGCTGAGTCCGGTGGTCTCATGGTCGTAGATCATGGTGATGACTCCGCACATGTACTCCTTGTCGTTCTTCCACTCGTTCTCGGCGAGTGAGTCGCGTACAAGGTCGCGGATTGCTTCGGACCTGCTGACATATCCTTTTTTCTGAATGATCTTGTCGAATTCCGCTAGGAGTTCGGGTTCCAGAGAAACGCCGATGCGTGTTACCCCATCCATAATGATGTATGTGCATATCTCTTAATAAACCCTATTAAGATTGCATACGAAAAGTATACGCAGATTACTCTGCGTAACACAGAACGCACGAATTTATAGAATGTGCACGATGTCACGGCATTATGTCGGAACTCGCGCAGCGCCTAGCGGAATTACTCGAAGCATCGGTCCAGAAATGTGTCGAAGGCCAGGATGTGGCTATAGCATTCTCCGGAGGTATCGACTGCAGTCTGGTGGCCGCACTGTCGAAGAAGTATGCGAACCACGTCACCCTCTACACCGTAGGAACCCGCGGTTCCCACGATGTCGAGGTGGCAAGTGCAACCGCACCTCTGCTGGGTCTGGAACATGTGGTCATCAACCTAGACGACAGCGAGATCATCGACAACCTCACCGACCAGATCAGGATCACCGGCACCGACAGTCCGCTGACCCTTGCATTCGAGATGCCCAACTACTGCGTCATGAGGAACTGCCGTGAAAGTCTGATACTCGGCGGACAGGGTGCCGACGAGCTCTTCGGCGGTTACAACAAGTACGTGGGCATGAAGGACCTTCAGATGAGGGACGAGATGGTCAAGGACCTCACCAAGCTCATCACCCACACCAAGCCTCACGAGGCGGCGCTCGGTCAGCACTTCGGAAAGACCGTGAAGTACGCATACCTCGACAGAGAGATCGTCGCACTTTCCAGAAACGCACCCACCGAAGCCCTCAAACCTGTGGATGAGGACACCAGGAAGATGCTCCTCTCCGAGGTCGCCCAGATACTCGGATATGATTTCCTGGTGAACAGGAAGAAGAAGGCCGCACAGTACGGTTCCGGCTTCATGGATGCCGTCCGCAGGGTCTGTAAGGCACGCGGATGCACCTACAACGAACTCGTGGCCGAACTGAAAAGGAACATCGGAAACTGATAGCATGAAGATGTTCGCACAGAATGCGGAGAGGCAGCTGAAATGGCTGTACGGACTCCAGTCCAACGGCATCAAGCTCGGTCTGAACAACGTCGCATACCTGTTGAAGAGGATGGGCAACCCCCAGAACAACTTCAGAACGATCCATGTGGCGGGAAGTGACGGAAAGGGCTCAACCTGTGCGATATTGGCATCCGTTCTGAAGGCCGCCGGATACAGGGTGGGACTGTTCACATCACCCCACATCATCGAGTTCAACGAGCGCATCCAGATCGACGGCGAGAAGATCAACAACGACGATCTGGCATATTACGCATCGAGGGTAAGGCACTTCGTGGACGATATGAGGGAGAGCGACATCTACTGTACTTTCTTCGAGGTCACCACCGCCATGGCCTTCGACTACTTCTCACGCAAGGAGGTCGACATCGCAGTGGTCGAGGTGGGGATGGGCGGGCGTTTCGACGCCACCAACGTCATCAACCCCGATGTCACCGTCATTAACAACATCAGCCTCGAGCACATGGACTATCTCGGGGACACCATCGAGAAGATAGCGTTCGAGAAGGCGGGCATCATCAAGGAAGATGTGCCCACTGTCACCATGAATCAGGGTCCCGCTCTGGAGGTAATCAGGCAGGTAACTGCAGAGAAGAACTCCGAGCTTACCATCGTGGATCCCGGAGTCGAAGTGGTTTCCAACGGTCCGAAAGGTCCCGTGTTTATCAGGAACGGAGAGCAGCATCTTGTCTCGATCCCGGGAAGGAACTCCGCCAAGAATGCATGTCTGGCACTTGAGGCTCTGTCCAAACTGAAGGACTATTCCGAAATGATAGAACCTCACGTGAAAGAAGGTCTTGAGAGCGTCAGGTGGCCCTGCAGGATGGAGAACCTCGGCAACGGATACATCATCGATGTCACCCACACCAATGCTGGTTCCGTCGGACTCTCCAAGGACAACTCGGAAATCTACAGCAAAAACGAGCAGATGTACGGAATA
>JAKSHV010000157.1 GCA_024399225.1 archaeon
TGAGTCAGTTAAGGGCAGTAAGAAACTGCCACTCTAGAATTATCGAACAGAGTAACAAACTCAATAATTATTATAAGGGCACTAAGGCATGAGCCATCATGGCAAAGAAAGATCTCATCTCTGTTGTTGACATGAAAGATGAGTGGCCCGCACTTGTGGACCTTGCAATCAAACTCAAGGCAGAACGCGGACACCACGGAGACCCCCTCAAGGGAAAGACCCTTGCAATGATGTTCGAGAAACCCAGCACCAGGACCAGGACCTCCTTCGACATCGCGATCACCGAGCTCGGAGGACACGCACTCTACCTCGACGTAACCAAGATGCAGATGGGACACGGCGAGACCGTGGAGGACACTGCAAGGGTCCTCTGCCGCTTCGCACACGGTATCATGTACCGTGCATTCGATTACAAGATGATGGACAAGCTCGGAGAGTGGGCAACCATCCCCGTCATCAGCGGACTCGACAACCTCGAGCACCCCTGTCAGGCACTCGCCGACATCGTCACCATCAAAGAGAAGTTCGGAGACGTCAAGGGAAAGAAGGTAGTCTACCTCGGAGACGGAAACAACGTCTGCAACTCCCTGCTCTACGCATGTGCAATCATGGGAATCAACATGGTCGCATGCTGCCCCGCACCCAGGATGCCCAATGCCGAGATCATGCTCAACGCAGCAAACATCGCAAGGGAGAACGGATGCGAGATCACCGCTTCCCACGAACCCGTCGAGGCATGCAAAGGAGCAGATGTCCTCTACACCGACACCTGGATCTCCATGGGAGACACCACTTCCGAGGCAGACGCCATCAAGCTCTTCCAGAAGTACCAGGTCAACGACGACCTCCTCTCCATCGCAAACCCCGACTGCATCGTCATGCACTGCCTCCCTGCACACAGGGGACAGGAGATCACCAACTCCGTCATCGAAGGAAAACACAGCGTTGTCTTCGACCAGGCAGAGAACAGGCTCCACGCACAGAAGGCAGTCCTTTACACCCTTCTCAAAGACTGATCTGTTTTCCGATCAGCTCCTCGACCTTGTCGAGGAAAACCTCTTCCTTCCCCTCGGGGATGGTGGCACCGGCCGCAACACTGTGGCCGCCGCCCATTCCCCCGACAGAGGATGCGGCCTCGCTCATGATTGAAGAAAGATCCAGACCGCGATCTATCAGACTTTTCGGTGCCCTTGCGGAGACCTTGATTCCGTCTTCCGCTTCGGCGAATGCGAGTATCGGCATATCCGGATCGGCGTCGCTCGTACCGAGGATCATACCTGCAACGATTCCGACGACGGTCTCGCGTATGGAAGATCCAGCATCGAAATACTGAATGTATTTACGGCGGCGCAGAAGGTGGTTGTCCTTCACATAGGAAAGTGCGACGGAGATGTTCTTGCGGTGGTCCTTGCGGTTGCGTTCGGCCTCCGCAAGTGCCCCCGTATCCCCCATGCATATCCTCGCCCCGGTCTCGGCATCGTCGTACCTTCCGCAGGAATTCAGAGTGGTTGCGAATTCCTTGGCATCCCCAAGTCCCGAGTCCATGGAGTAACGCATGATATCATACATCTCTCCGAAGAGTGCCTTGCGGTCACCCTCCTCGGAACGGGTCATGAGCTCATCTGTAAGGAGTGCTCTCTCAACCTCGTTCAGGTCGGACCATGTACGTTTCCTGTTGTTATCTCCGTATGCGGGAATGCCCAGCATCTGCAGAAGGTCCATGCAGGCACCCATGTCGCCGGTTATCCCCTTTATGGCAGGTTCGCCGTATTGGATATACTGGGTCAGAGGCCTGGTGCCCCTTCCGAAATAACGAAGTGTATGGGAAATGGAAACATCACCGTTGGCAATGGCATCCTTCAAAATCAGACGGTTCCAGCTGACAAGCATAGATTCGCGGGTGTCCTGGAAATCACCCATCGCACCGATGACCGCGATATATGCCAGATCAACGTTTGCAGGGTCGATAGTCTTCGCCAGAAGGTAGGTCATACCTGCTCCGCAGACCTCGAACGAACCGTTGACCTTGTACAGGTGGGGGTTCAGCTGATGGGAGGTTGTGAATGCATCGAGAAGGGACTGTCCGCTGCGCCATTTCGAATCGGGAACATGGTGGTCGGTGACCACTACACCCTCCCTGACGAACTGACTCATGTAAGCACTACCGAGATCGCAAATCCAAACAAGGTCGCAGGGATCCGAATTCACCCTTTCGATCACCTCATCGGTAATCTTCTTCTCAAAGGTGACGGAGTACTCCTTTCCAAGTCTCTTCAAGGTCTCGGCGGCGATGGATCCCGCGGTGATTCCGTCGGCATCGATATGAGTGATGACGGAAACGGTACGTGCTGATTTGATAGCACGTGCTGCACGTTTCATGTCTGATATCAGCTTTGGCGGAAACTCCGTCGGATAGCCTTCGTTGCCCATATTACAGTAAAAGCATCGTATTATCGGATATATAGCAAAATGCGTAATATAGGGCGGAATCATACAACCAATTATGGGCGCAAGAAGCATCGAAATCCTACCTGGTGTCACCATCACCAACGACAGATGCCTCCTGCTCGAGGACGGCCCCACCGCCATCATCGGCGACCTCCACCTCGGATACGAGAGCGCCCTTGAGAGCGAGGGAATGTTCATCCCCCGCATCAACACCGAATCCGTGAGAGATGCACTCAACCGCATTATCGACAGGTACGAGCCGGAACGCATAGTCCTCCTGGGAGATATCAAGCACGATTTCAAACGTTCGAGCTACCAGGCCCGCGAGGACGTGAGGAACATCATCAAGCTGGTGGACGAAGCCGCGGAGGCCATCGTCATCAAAGGAAACCATGACAACTTCCTCCAGAACATCGTGAGCAGTCTGGGTATTAACACCCTCGACTATATCGACATCATGGGCTTCAGACTGGAACACGGCCATGTGGACTCCGGGATCAGACCTGTGATCATCGGTCACGAACACCCCTCCGTGAGGATCCCCGGAGAACTCAGCGGGGCCATGAAACTGCAATGCTATGTCCACGCGAGGAACGAGGGAGTCATCGTCATTCCGCCGTTCAGCCCCTTCGCATCCGGCAACGATCTCAACCCCGGACCCAACGCCGTGATGGCTCCCGCACTCAAGGCATGCGACGTCAGAGAGGCGGAGGTTTACGGTGTTTCGGACATGGGATTAATGAAGTTCGGCAAATTGGATGATGTATCCCTCTTGACCCTGTGAACCTTCGATAATTCTTCTTTAAAAAGGTATTGTCCAGTTGGTTGAAATAACGTTACTTATTCGTCTGTTTGATGGGTGTGGGTTTTATATCTTTAGTGTATTTCCGAGTCTAAGGAGAAATATATCATGGCAATGACTCCCAGAGAAAGAGTAACCGCAGCTATGA
>JAKSHV010000158.1 GCA_024399225.1 archaeon
CGACCTCCTGGAGCTGCTGCTCGTAGACCTGCTCCGCGACGGAGTGGCATGCCGCAGCGGCGACATCCTCGAAGGTCTTTCCGGCACCAAGGGTGGTGACCAGGTCCTGGATACCGAAGACAGAACAGTAGGAGTTCATCTTGGCATTGACCCAGTTACCCTTTACGGCGTATGCTCCAAGGTCCTGGATGGGGACCTTGAGCCTCCTTGCGGTCATCTCGAGGAAACGTCCGGACGCTCCGGCGCAGATTCCTCCCATGGTGAAGTTGTCGGGGACTCCGTCCCTGACGGTGATCGCCTTGTTGTCCATTCCACCGATATCGATGATTGTCGCCTCTCCCCTCTGCCTGTTGGCGAGCCATACAGCTCCCTTGGAGTTGACGGTGAGCTCCTCCTGGACTAATTTGGCATTGAAGTGGGTACCGAGGGTGAACCTTCCGTATCCGGTGGTTCCGATGGCCTCGATCTGCTTGAACTCGACACCTGCCATCTTCATGGCCTCCTCCAGAACCTCGGTGGCACATTGGACGACGTCTCCGGACGCGGTCCATGCCTTTCCGATGATCTTGTTGTTCTCCATGATGACGCACTTGGTGGTGGAGGATCCGGAGTCGAGTCCTGCGGTGATTCCGGTCTGCCTCTCCCTTGCGAGGAGCTCCTTCCTGGAGACGATGGTGACGAGTGCCTCCATCCTGGTGAGCAGCTGGGACGCCTTCAGCCTCTCGGTGAACGAGTAGGTGACGACGGGGAGCCTGGTGTTCTCCTGGATGAACCTCCTGAGCTCGTTCCTGACGAGTGCGGCCTCAGCGCACCTGAAACAGGTGGTGATGAAGACCGCATCCGCCTCGAAGAGTCCGTCGGCAAGGCTGACGGCCCTTGCGATCATGAGCTGAAGCTGGGGGGATTTGGGGGTGAAACCGAAGCGTTCGAGTGCATCCTTGACCTGGTCGTAGGACACATCGGGGTAGACGATCTTGGCGCCGACGGAACGTGCCGCGGACTCGATCTCATACTGTACACCGCTGTATTCGGTTCCGCATGAAAGCTGTGCGATTCTGATTGCCATTAGTTCAGACCTCCCAGGAAGTCCCTGATCTGTCCGACCATGACCTTGGCCTCCTCGTCGGAGGTGGGGTACTGGACGGTGAGGGCGGGGATCTTGCGCCTCTTGATAAGGTATTTAGCGAGTTCGTTGGAACGGTCGCATCCCACACAGCCGAAGCTGAAGGGAGGGTTGTCGATGATGATGGCGGCATCCGCCTGCTCGATCATGGGACCCCATACGGCCATCCTTCCCCTGACTCCGGAGGGAACCTCGACTCCTGCGTACTTGAGTCCCTTGACGACGTCGTCGAGGGTGACATTCATGGGAGGCATGTCTACCTCGATGTTGTCAACTTTTTCCTGGATGAGAGCCATGGTGCTAAGGGGCTCATGGCCGAACCTCTCCACAAGATCGAAGAGGATCATGCTGTTCGGGGGATCTATGAATACCTTCATCTGAATGCCTCGCTGATTTCTTTCAAATCCTTTACGGGAAGAGGTTTCTTTTCCGGGGGAACGACATATTCGGTCTTTCCCGCGTCGATATCGTCCAAAGCGGACTGGATCATTGGAAGGACCTCCCACTCTGCCTCGAGCTGGGAGAATCCGGGCCTGGTACCGTGCTGTGCGCGACACCTTCTCGGGTCTCCGAGGGGGAATCCCCTGAGTTTGGAGAACACCTCGTTGCGGTAGGTCTCGCGGACCTTGGCCATGACGGTCTCCATGGTCTTCGCATCGGATTCCACAAGGCATCCGTAGCAGGTCTCCTTTACGTTGACTCCCTCGGCCATGGTCTGCACGTTGCGGACGAGCTGGTCCGGGGTGACCATGGAGTCGGGGGAAATCATGAGGATCCTGGTGACTCTGGTTTCGCTCATAGTTTGGCCTCCGTGATGTAGATGATCTGTTCGTCGTCAAGCAGTTCCATCTGGGTCAGGTCGCCCATGAAGGTACCTACCATGTTGGTTCCGTAGGCCTCCTCTCCGGTGGGTCCGTACTGCTTGCTGTCGGTCAGCCTGATTCCTATCAGACCGTGGTGGGGACGGGACTGGTTGGTGACCCCAATGTCACCCTTCTTGCATTTCTTGAAGGGTTCCTGGGGATAGAGGTTCTGGGACCTCGCCTCGTCACCGTAGAATGTGCACATGGGGGATCCGGGGAAGGAGAACTGGACCTTCAGCTGTCCGATGGGCTTGTGGCTGAGTCCGGTGACCTTCTTGAAATAGTGGATGGTTCCCTCGTCCTGGGTCTTGATGGCGATCCTGAAAACCATATCCTTGGATGCTCCGATGGTCTCCACCTCTCCCTTGTTGATGGCCTCGATTGTTGCCTCGGGGCCCTGGTCGACGATGATGGCATCGTCGGATGTGTCCCCGGTCCTGATCTGCTTGATTCCGTATTTTTCGAGGAACTTCTGTCCCTCTGCCTGGGTCATTCCTACCGACAGGATGCGCGGAGGATCGGTCTCGATAGCCACGAGATCTCCGGCCTGTGCACGGGAGACGAGCGCCATACCGCTCTCGACGGTTCCCGCAGAGTTGAGTGAGGGGGCAAGCTGCCTCCTCTCCTTGTAGATGAGGATGTGTCCCTTTCCGACGCCCGAGTTCCTTACGAGGACCTCTCCGACATCACGGACGTTGGTGGCCTCCTCGACCATATCGACGTCCATGTCGTCCATGCAGCCCATGAAGGTACCGGTTCCCTCGGACACCTTGAAGTATCCCTTGGAGGAGACCACCAGGATCTGCTCGGCGGATTTGGGTGATTCGTTGTTCAGTTTGATGCGGACACGGGTGCTGACGGAATATCCGTCTGCCATGGGATATGCCAGGTCCTTGGTGATAATGACGTTGTCCTGGCTTGTCTCGGAGACGACGGGTCTGATGTCGATGATGGAATCTCCTTCCTTGACAACCTTCAGCAGGTGTCTTCCGACGGTGATCTTTCCGATCTTTCCCGCTCCTGCCCCATAGGCCTTCTTGAATGCGGATTTTGCCACCATGAGATAGGTGGTCTGGTTGTCGTTTCCTCCGAGGGAGAAGAAACAGTCATAGCGCCTGTAGAGTCCCTCATCCTTGCTGTAGGGGATATCGGTGGGGAATGATCCGAAGGCAGAAAGTTCCCTGTTTGCCCACCTGACATTAGAACCTTTGATGGCATCGATGCTGGATCTGAAGATCTTTGCCTCGGGAGTGTCGTAAAGGTGCAGGACCATCTCTCCGCGGGAGGTGACGATGCAGAAATCGTTGGTGACCTCGGTCACCTTCTCGGTGGAAAGATGGATGGCGATGGACGTGCCGTCGATGTATTTCTCTCCGGCGACGGCCTGTTTGAGGGTCGCTCCCTCCG
>JAKSHV010000159.1 GCA_024399225.1 archaeon
TCACCGAATCCGCCAAGAAGAACGGCGTCCTTGTAAACTCCGCCCACGGCGGAGGAGATATCCTTCTGCCCTCCACGGTCAGGAAGGAGAACTATACGATCGCAGTATCATCAGAAGGTTCGGTTCCGGCATTCCCTCCATATGTAGCAAAGCAGATCGACTCATTCCTCGGACCCGAGTATGACCTGATGATGATCCTTCTGACACACCTCAGAAAAGACCTACAGTCCGTGGTTTCTCAACAACCCAAAAGGGCGGAGTTCCTCGCCGAAGTGCTTGCAGATGATTCTATCTGGCACATGCTGAAAAACAATGACCTTGATTCTGCCAAGAAGGCGGCACAGGCCATCGAAGAGAAGTACCGCAATCAGTGAACGGCTTCCACGAATCCTCTCGCCCAATCATCCATCGAAAGTGCATGCTGGTGCATGTAGGTTCCGACGGTGTTCCTGACGGTCAGTCCGTCGAGTTTATTCTGAATACCCAATCCGCGTTTAACGGAGAATCCGAACTCCGCAGAGGAATCTGCAGGGATGACTTCAGAATAGTGATATTCATGTCCTCTGACGGAACCTTTGAACAAGGGGTTGCAGGGAAGGGCCTCGGTAAGCATATAGGTCGGACCGTGGCGTTTGTTCACCATGTCTGCCTTGGCGTTGAAGATTCCGGACATCCTATGTTCCACACCGTTCTTGTCCTTCAGAGTGGAACAGAGGGTCATGAGACCTCCGCACTCTCCGAGTACGGGTTTGTTCTCGAGAGACATATTCTTCAGTCCATCAAGGAAATCCCTGTTCTCGGCGATGCGATCTGCATAGAGCTCGGGATATCCTCCGCCGAGGTATGCCATATCGGCATCGGGCAGAGGATCTCCGTCGACGGGACGGAACTTCTTCACCTTGATACCGGATGCCTCCAGACAGTCGAGATTATCCTGGTAGTAGAATGAATAAGCGTCATCGAATGGGACTGCGGCAGTCATGCCCGCGTCACGCTGGATATAGGGCGATTTGGTCGGCAGTTCACCGGTGGCGGACTCGGCAATACCCATGAGCATATCCATGTCGATGGGTTCGACAAGTCTCTCCAAAGGTTCGATCTCGCCTTTCTCGAAAGAGTGGAGTGTGTGAAGACCCAGATATCTCTGACCCAGAGTGTTGTCCTTGTCCTTGCGGATCTTTCCGAGGACCTTGATATCCTTGCAGTAGGTGCTCATGGCAACATCGAGTTTCTCCGAATGCTGCGGACCGGAGACCTTGTTGAGGATCACTCCCGCGATCTTCACGTCGGGATCGAACATCCTGAATCCGTTAAGAATCGCAGCGGCACTCCTCGTGAGTGAACCGGCATCCAGTACCAATACCACAGGAAGACCCAGCAGTTTGGCGATGTATGCGGTGGAACCTATGTCCCCGTCACCCTGGAAACCCTCGTAGAGTCCCCTTACGCCTTCGACGACACAAAGGTCTGCATCTTTGGAAGAATAACCGACGACATTGCGGAGAACATCGTCGGACATCATGAATGAATCGAGGTTTTTGGCCGTCCTTCCGGTGGCGGCAGTGTGGTACATCGGATCGATGAAATCGGGTCCGGCCTTGAATGCCTGTACCTTATACTTCTTGGAAAGGGTGGAGAGGATTCCCGTGGTGACGGAGGTCTTTCCTACACCGCTTCCAGCACCGGAGATGACGAAGCCCTTCATCTCACATCTCCCTGACGATTTCCCTGAGGGTGTCGGCGGTCTCGAGGTGCACGATTCCGGTTGCACCCATGACCATGTTGTGGGAGGAGACCTCTCCTACCGCACAGAGGAAGTTCTGATCGAGATAGTTAGCAAGCTGCCTGGGCTGATCGGTGATGAGGATGTCGTCCTTCTGCATGTCGGGATATGCGTGACAGATTCCGAGGATGATCCTAAGATCGGGCTGGAATGCATCGACGGCCCCCTTTGCCTTGTCTCCGATAACGGCGTATTCGTCGAGTCCACCGACGGTACAGTCGATCTTGACTCCATCGGCATCGAGTTCGGCGTTGATGTTGGAGCAGTAACGGCGGATCCTGGAGAGTCCGAGGGATTCGTCCATGTTGGCAACAAAGAGGGTCTGACCTCCGAGTTTTCTCCTTGCCTCGTCGACAGCTACGAACATGTCTGCGAAACGGTAGGCAAGCTCCTTCTTGGCAAGCATCACGACTGCCACCTTCTTTCCCTCTTTGAGGGCGTTGGTGATGACCTTGCAGACATGCATCTTGGTGGGGCTGACTGCAGGACAGAGATAGGTCTTGGCTGCCATTCCCCTTTTCTTCTCCAGGTCGGTGGCGGCCTTGAGAAGAACTACCTGGCGGTCGCATTCTTCCTGGGATACGAGTCCTGCTTTCACTCCTGCCTTGATGGCGCGTATGGCACCCTGGGTGTTGTCTGCCATGCATCCGCTGCAGTCGACGGCGAAACAGTTGCAGTCGGGACCGAGCTCGGCCCTCTTGATGGCTGCTGCGATATCGTCTCCGATGATGGTACTGGCACATGTTCCGACGACGGCCATGGTGCGGGGATGAAAGTTCTTGTATGCTTCCTTCAGTGTGCGTACAAGGGAATCTCCTCCGCCGAAGATGAGGTCGTTGTCCTTCAATGCCGATGTGACGATCCTGACACCGGCGTTCTCAAGAGGCCTGGATGCCATGAAGCAGCATCCTGCGGGACCGTGGGTGACGATGACGTCGACGTCCATGTCCCTGAGAGTGTACATTGCCGCAACGATGGGGTTGGGGCGAGGGTGGATGATGGGGCTCACTGGTAACCCTCTTTGATCATCCTGATGACGGTGGTCTTTCCTGCAGGGACCTCGGGTTCCTTTCCGGTTCCATCGGTGATCATCAGGGGGACTCCGTACTTCTCTGCGACCGCACCGATGAGGTCCTTGTCCATCTTGTCGCAGACCTTCTTGCTGACGGGATCGATGATGAGGATGGAGTTCTCTAATGCGTTCATGCGCTGGAGACAGGAGAGTGTACGCTCGACGGACATGTGGGATATTCCGGGGTTGCGTTCGCGGAGATAACTGACTCCGTTCTCATAGCTGATCTCTCCCCTTCCGGGCACTCCGTTGAATGTGACGAGTGCGGAAAGGACAGTCTCGGCAGGGATCTTCATCTCGGCACAGAACTCAAGTGCCATGGACATGGCGTCGAGATACTGAAGTGCCAGATAGGTTCCGGGAAGCTCAATGTCGTGCTTTCCGTCATAATCGACAGAAACCTTGAGGGGCTTTCCGAACTCGATGTCGCCGATGACTTGCACACGGTTTCCGTAGGTTCTCAGGGGCTTTCCGTACTTTGCCCAGAGTTCCTTCTCGTTCTCGGGAACGATGG
>JAKSHV010000016.1 GCA_024399225.1 archaeon
GAGGCTGAAAAACTCTACAACGAAGTGGAGGGATCCCTTTGAACAACCGCAGAGAGACCGCATGGAGGGTTTTCGCAACCGAACTCAACAGTGCGGCATTCGAGATCGAAGGCAACAAGGACGAGATGAAGCCTTCCTACCAGCTCAGCAGGCTTGGAGCGATCATCAACAGGGTCCTCGTGGCAGGAGTGCTCACCGAGAAAGACAACGTCGGATCCGACGAAGAGCCCATGTGGAGGGGACGTATCCTCGATGCAAGCTCTGGCACTGTGTTCATCAACGTCGGAAGATACCAGCCCGAGGCAGCCGCAACCATGGCTGACATCGAGGTCCCCTGCCGCGTCGCAGTGGTCGGAAAGGTCAAATCCTACTCCACCGACGAAGGAAAGACCTGGATCTCCATCCGCCCCGAGAGGGTCGTTCAGATCGACGAGGCAACCCACAACGAATGGCTCCTCGATGCAGCTAAGTCCACCTGGAAGAGGCTCCTTGACATGAGGAAAGCCATCGGACAGGCAGACAGGACTCCCGAGGGACTTATGGCCGCAGGACTCGGAGAGCTTTCCGCAAGGGGGGTCTCCATGGCAATCGACCAGTACGGAATGCCCGAATCCGCAGTATACCTGAAATCCATTCAGACCGCACTCAGGGCACTTCTTCCCGACAAAAACATCGATCTGGGTCTTCCCGAGGACATGGCCGATGCACCCGAGGAGATCGATATCGAACCTCAGACCTCATCACCTGCTTCCGGCAACTCCGAGGACAAGGAGGAGATCATCCTTCAGCTTCTCGAGGACCTCGACAAAGAGGGCAAGGGAGCACCCAGAGAGGAACTCGAGGATGAGGCATCTAGCAGAGGTATCTCCCCCATGGAGCTTGAGGAGATCACCAACAGCCTCATGGACAAGGGACTCGTCTACGAGCCCAACCTCAGGTACCTGAAACGCATTTGAAAATAATCGGGGGTTAACCCCCTCCGGCCTTCGGGCCGGAGTATGATTTTTGATCAGTATTTACGCATAACGACAGAACCGTAACCTACGACGGAACTTCTGTCGAGATTCATGGACTCGAAGGAATCGGTCTGGTTGAGGATCTCAATCTTGCCGGGCCCGTTGAGCATCATTGCGACCGCTATGGGGCCGTAACCGCACACGGACAGGTTGTTGGTCCTCACATCATCGAAGACGGCGGATACGCTGCCGGAAGCCACGCTGCTGAGGAAGCGGGAATCGATGCTGTCGGCCAATGCCTTGGGCAGATAGTGTGCAAGGTCGCTGGATGCCACTACGACCACACGGTGGCCGGCACAGGCGATCCTGATGGCGTTGACGAGGCGTTCGGCGGTGTGCAAGTCCTGACGGCCCATGATGATCGGCACGATCTTCGCCTTGGGGTCGATGTACTGGATGAAAGGCAGCTCGACCTCGATGGAGTGCTCCCTGATGTGCGCGTTGGAATCATCGGGAATGAACTCTCTGAGACGTGCTGCGATCTGCTGGTGCACGGGACAGACACCGAAGGGGGTGCAGTAGTCCTCAGTGCTCATGACAGCATCATAGGGCACTCCGACATGGTCGGGGCCGATGACGATGTATGCCTCGGGAAGGCCGTCTTCAGCGATTGCTTTGAAAGAGTGTGCCGCACAGGTTCCGGAATACATGTAGCCGGCGTGAGGGGCTACAACGGCCGTTATGGAGTGTTTATCGGTACATGCTCCGGGCTCTCCCGGACCACTCAGGAAACAATGCCTAATCTGCTCTCTGAGAATTCCTGCATCGGCAGGATAGAATGAACCTGAAACAGCGGGTACGCGCATAACAGGTTATCCGGGTGAATGATAAAAATAGTATCCCCCGGGAAATCCCGGGGGTAAGGAATTTGAAGTCTGAGACTTCAGTACTTTGCTTCGAAGTCTTCGATCTGGAGCTTGTAGTCTGCGGGGTCCTTGAGGTCTCCACGTGCGAGGAGAACTTCCCTGGTAAGGAGCCAGTAGATGCAAGCGAGGGAGCGGCGTCCCTTGTTGTTGGTGGGGACAACGAGGTCGACGGAGCGGGTCTCGTTGTTTGCGTCGCACATTGCGATGATCGGGATACCGAGGTTGAGTGCCTCTGCGAGTGCCTGTTTGTCGGCTGCAGGGTCGGTGACGACGAGCACATCGGGCTCGATGTAGTGGGGGTTGATGGGGTTGGTGAGGGTTCCGGGAACGAAACGTCCTGCGAAGGCGGGTGCTCCGATTGCCTTGGAGAACTCCCTTGCGGGCCTCTGTCCGTACTGCCTTGCAGAGGTGACGAGGATCCTCTTGGGGTCGAAGCCTGCGAGGAAGTGTGCTGCTGCCCTGATCCTCTCGTCGGTCTTCTTGATGTTGAGAACGTAGAGACCGTCCTGCCTGACCTTGTAGATGAAGTCCTTCATGTCTGCGGATTTGTACTGGGTTCCGATGTGGACACCGGAGGTGAGGTAGATGTCCTCGGTAACGAGGAGTTCTCCATCGATAACCTGAGACTCTTCATATTCTGCCATTTTGATTACTCCTTTTGTTTTTCCCGGCTGACCGGGCATGCCTCATCCGGCACGTTACGGTGCCGTATGCGGAATTGGGACTGCGTATCAGCAGGACCATTATAAAGGTTGCGCGTACGCGTGTTTAATAAGTTAGTTAAACAACAAATGTACGCGTGCGTGGTATTTTATTATTAAGTTAGTTAAACAACAAAATACGTGCGCGCATACGCGTAATAAAGAGCGACAATATTTTTAGTGAGTGCGCGATTACCAGCCATGGCCGATGAACTCGAAATCTGCGCAGCCGCATTCTTCCGCATCAAGGGAAAGGACGTTGTCACCGTGAAGGAGTTCACAATGTCGGTGAGTCTGGATTTCAAATGGCTCTCGGCAAAACACACCGAGGCCCTTCTCAAGAAGCTTCTCGAGATGAAATACATTGTCAAGACCGGAGACTACCTGAAGCCTGGAAAAGACTTCTCGCCGATCCGCATCCCCGTCGCATACAAACCTTCCGAGGATCTGATCAAAATTCTATCTGGCACTGTGGAAAAACCTGCACCTTCCGCAGGTTCTGAAAAACCCTCCCAGGACATGTTCATGGAGCTCATGAAGCTTGCAGAGCAGAACGGAATTTCCAAAGGAGAGTATGTTTCCGAAAGCAATGCCATCAAGAAGAAACTCGGTGTCGAATCCAGCGTTGCAGGACTCATCCTGCTAAACGAGAAAGGCATCGACATAAGTAAAGTGAAGGACCTGGTTTATGCCCAGGTCCTGAAAAACTGAAACGGTTTACTTCTTTTCGACCTTGATGAAGTTACCGAGGGTCATGCCCTGGGACTTCTGTCCTCCGCCGACGACTCCGCCTTCCTTAATGGCTTCCTTCAGCTTGATGG
This sequence comes from archaeon, assembly GCA_024399225.1. Taxonomy (GTDB): domain Archaea; phylum Thermoplasmatota; class Thermoplasmata; order Methanomassiliicoccales; family Methanomethylophilaceae; genus Methanomethylophilus. The sequence goes on from JAKSHV010000016.1 coordinate 3,405, forward strand.
AAAGAGCCTTCTCGAGCTTGGCGATGATCTTGTCATCGGGAACGAGATCCTGGGATTCGATCTTGACGATGGTTCCCTTCTTCTCGTTGATGGACTGTGCGAACTCCTCTGCAGTGAGTCCCCTCTTCTCACGTGCCTTGCGGATAACCTCTCCGTAGTCGGCAATGAGCTCCACTCCGCCGTTGGCTGAGTAGATGTCACGGGTCTGCATACGCCTCTCACGCTTCTCCAGCCTTTCCTGGATGATGGCATTGTTAGAACCGGAATAGGATGCGCCGTTGTTGGATCCGGGGGTGACGTTGCGCTTATCGCTGTCACCGAACTTGGAACAGTTAGGACAGAGATTGAGCTTTGCTCCCTGGACCATCATGGCACGGCAAGGTGCGTCCTTTCCGCACATCTCGCAAATCATACCAACTCTATAGCTATTGAACGCTATAAACCCTTACACGGTCCAAAGTCTGGCAAGACGTGTTAACATATTAACGACTCTCCGGGGAAGGTCCACTTTCATTTATGATAGGGCAAACTAATTTAAAAGAGAGCCATTAGGTGGGATAGGGAACTATATGCCGGAACAATCTGAAACCGAAGAACTCAAAGCGAAGATTATCGCACTCGAAGAAAGGAACGTCCGCCTCATGGAGGACCTCCAGAACGCAGAAAACGAGAAACGTTACTCCGAAAGTGAGCTGTTCAGGCTTCAGAAGGACCTTGCCCGTGTGAGGAGCGAGCTCGAGAGACTCAAGAGCCCTCCCCTCGTGATCGGATCGCTCAGGGATGTTCTCCCCGACAACAAGGTAATCGTCAAGAGTACCACCGGTCCCGATTTCATTGTCTCGGTCTCTCAGTACGTTCCCGCCAAGGACCTTGTGCCCGGCGCAAGGGTATCCCTCAACAAACAGACCCTCGCAGTGATGGAGGTTCTCCCCGCTCCCCTCGACCCCGTAGTCACCGGAGCAGAGATCATGGAGAAGCCTGACCTCACCTACGACGACATCGGAGGTCTCAAGGACCAGATGGTGGAACTGAGGGAAGCAGTCGAAGACCCCCTCCTCAGGCCCGAACTCTACAAGAAGGTCGGAATCCAGCCTCCGAAGGGAGTTCTCCTCGTCGGTCCCCCGGGAACCGGAAAGACCCTCATGGCAAAGGCCGTCGCCAATGCAACCAACGCAACCTTCATCAGGCTCGTCGGATCCGAATTAGTCCAGAAATACATCGGAGAGGGTGCAAGGCTTGTCCGCGAACTCTTCGAACTCGCAAAGGAGAAGGCACCTAGTATTGTCTTCATCGATGAGATCGACTCCGTCGGTGCAAAGAGGGCGGATGTCGCCACCTCCGGAGACAGGGAGGTTCAGAGGACCCTTATGCAGCTCCTTTCCGAACTCGACGGATTCACCCCCAGCGGAGACGTCAAGATCATCGGTGCTACCAACAGGCCCGACATCCTCGACGACGCACTACTCAGGCCCGGAAGGTTCGACAGGATTATCGAGGTCGGACTGCCCGACGCCGAAGGCCGTGAACAGATCTTCAAGATCCATCTTGCCCGTATGAGTGTCTCCAAGAAAGTTGATGTCAAAAAGATCGCAGAGGCTTCCGAGGGAGCCTCCGGTGCACAGATCAAGAACATCTGTACCGAGGCAGGAATGCTCTGCATCCGCGATAACCGCGACACCATTACTCCCGAAGACTTCGAAGCTGCACGTGTCAAGGTCCTCGAGAACAAGAAGAAGGACACCGTACCCGCATACCTGTACGGATGAAACTACAGCCGGGGTCATCCCGGCATTCTTTTCAATATACCCAGATAGGGATTTTCATGACTCTCGATGCTAAAGCGGCGGACAAACTGTCCAAGGGTTGGTACGGCGAACGCATAGACCGTTCCGACTGCGAATACCTTCTGACATTCAGGGACAAATCTTCCGAGAGCAATCTCGCCGTTTCCCTCGCCAACCGCCTGATGCATAAGGCCTGTTCCGATGTGGGACAGATCTGTGCCGAGATCGAGGTCAGGAACGACGACTTCGACATCACCGATTCAACCCTTGCTAGGTATGCCGAGGAACTGGGAAGTTTCTCCGATGTAAGGTCCATAAAACTGACCACCGGCAACGAAGCCGACATCGATTCCCTATGCGAACAGGTGGAGATTGTGAAGGGCAGCGCACGCCGCGGAACAAGGATATACATCGGAACAAGGGACCTCGACGTGGAGGAATGCCGTATGCTGAAATCGGCAGGAGCATTCGGAGCATACCACCCGATACGGATGGATATCGACATGGGGGCAAAGAAGGAGAAGCGTCTGAAGACGATCTCCAACCTCACATCCTGCGGCCTATCGGTCATCAGCAGCGTGGGCCCAATCGGTCCCGAACACGAGACCAAGGACATCGTAGAGGACTTCTACACCCTTCTGGAAAGTAGATGTGCAGGTGTCGAGATAAGTGCCAGGGAGCCCGGTGCGTTCTCCAAGCCCAATCAGATGGGGAAGATAACTCCTGCAAGGCTTGCACAGTTCCGTGCCGTTTTCACCCTTGCATCCTCCTGGTACATCCAACCCGTAAGGAATGCGTTCCCTGGAACGTTCGTTCAGAATCAGAACCGCGTCACTGTAAAATATGATGCAGCAACGGGAAAATCACAGCTCGAGGCCGCAAGACGTAAACTGTTCAACAGTGGTCTCGACCGCATTCTGAAAACGGACGATTCCACTGTCGAACTGAACCTTATGTATCTGAGACAGACCGGTTCGGTCTGATCAGTTCTCTCTGTCCGCGTCCTCCCCGCCTTTGAAGATGAGCTGGGTTGCGGCGTAGATTTCGGGAAGACCCATTCCGGTCTCTGCGGAAACAGAACGCATCTGTCCGAAGATTCCTGCATCCTCGAGTGCGCGATACAGTTCCATACCGATGATTGACTCGGGATCCTTGTCCTCGTCGAGAAGACATCCATAGAGGGTATCAGGATTGTTATACCAGTCGAGAACACGTTCGGCCTCTTCCTCCTTGAGTACATCTGCCTTGGAAAGGAGGTTGATGATAGGGACGTTCATCCTAAACTGGACCAGTGATGCAAGGGTAAGTGCGGAAACGAAACCGTTTGCGGAACGGTAGAGTGTGGGGTCGGAGAGATAGGCCATCATGGACCTCTGCTTTCCGAGTGCGTTGAGGACAATCTGGGAGGATTCCCTGAATGCGAAGAGTTCCAGCTGTCCGGGAGTGTCGATAAGGACGTAATCGGTGTCGTAGGTGTCCAGGATATCGGTGATCCTGTTGATGTTGACGGCCATGAGATCCGCTGCAGCGACCTGTGCACCGTTGGGTCCGAGTCCGCATTGAGACATGACGTCATCGAGGTTGATCCACTCACGGATATCGATGTCTGGCACATAGGGAAGTTTCTCTGCTCCGGGATCGAGGTTGATGATGATGGAGTCGATCTCGTTGTCCTCCAGCCACCTCTTGAATGCTCCGACCATGGTGCTTTTTCCGCTTCCTGCGGTTCCGACAAAATAGACGTTGTTCATGCGAAATCAGCACTCAATTCAATTCGACAGATATACGTTTTGCTTCTTTTCACGTTATTAACACGTGCGCGTTACGTGTATAACCTTATAAGGGGGAAGACAATAACTCCGACCATGAACACGGATGTTAATAACCACTCCACCGCATTCGGCTGGATTGGAATTATCGCAGTCGTTACATACTGCACAATCATTGCAATCTGTAGCGTCATTGCAGACGGTTCGTGGACCTGGTGTGAAAGTGTCGTAAGCAGGTTTGGAATCAACGATAACCAGACCGTTCGCGACATTTACAACTACGGAAGCATCATCTTCGGACTGCTTCTCGCCACCTACGGAATCGGAAGAATCGAGTGTAAGAAAGTTGGATACGTCGTCGGAGGAATCCTTTTCATCTTCGCCGGAGCATGTATCGCAATCATGGGACTCATCACCTGTGCAGATTTCACCAGAGACATCCACAGGTTCTTCGCCATGCTCACTGCAATCTTCATCGTCCTTGCTATGGTCGCAATCGCTCTCCAGTACTACAGGGACGGTAACATCCTCGCTATCGGATTCACCCTTGTCATCGGAATCATGGCATTCGCCTGCTTCACTCAGTTCGAATTCGCCAAGTACGAGACCTACAACGTCCTTATGGGTTACATCTGGATCGTATTCGACAGCATCCTTATGATCAAAGCTGGCCTCAACGGAGGAACTAAACAATGAAAATGAACAATGGAAGCAAACTCGGACTTATCATCGCAAGCCTCGGAGGAATCATTGCAATCGCCGGACTCGCAGTAACCTGCGAGATCACCGTCGAGGGAATCACCTCCATCGCACTTCTCCTTCTGATCTCCGTGATGTTCTTCGCACTCGCAGGAGCATTCACCAAGAACGGCCAGTGGGCACCCGCCGCACTCACCCTCTTCGGATTCCTCACCCTCGGTGTCGTCGCAGGATGCACCATCGCTGAGATCATCAACCTTTACCTTGGAATCATCGAGGCAGTTGTTGCAATTCTCGTCATTGCAATCAGCTACACTCCCCAGACCAAAAGGTTCGTCTCTTCCGAGTAAATCAAAATCCTTTACCGGCCTTCGGGCCGGTTACTTATTTTCACGTTCCAACAAATTTTATGGTAACACTTAAATCGAGTGTTTGAAATCAGTAATCGTGGACGAGAAATACACTTTCGCAATGAGGAAGATCGCCCTTCTCGGAGGTCTCGACGACTATATCGCCGTCTCCTCGAGAGAGCTTGGCGATGCGCTTGAAATGAGCCAGCAATCCGCCTCCAAAAGGATTCTTGAGCTTCTTGAACTCGGACTTATCACTAGGGATCTGGGAGCCAGGAAACAGAGAATCAAGATGACTGCTGCAGGTGTCGACGAACTCAAGAAAGAATACAACGAGTACCGCAGAATCTTCGAGCTCACCGACCACATCACCCTTCACGGCTCCATCAAGGATGGAATGGGCGAAGGACAGTACTACATCGACCAGGAAGGTTACAGGACCCAGTTCGAACAAAAACTTGGATTCAAGCCCTATCCTGGAACCCTTAACATCTCGGTCGACAAGGAGGACGTGGGAAAACTAGACGTCATCAAGAGCACTGCAGGAATCTACATCAACGGATTCACATGCGGAGGAAGGAGCTTCGGTGACGTCATCGCATACAAGTCCAAGATCAAGAACATGGACTGCGCCATAGTCGTCCCAGCGAGATCCCACTACGTCGACATCATCGAGGTCATATGCCAGTATCACCTGAGACGCACCCTCAGTCTGAACACCGATGACCGTCTCGATGTAAAAGTCAGCCTTTGATAACAATATTAGCGGGGGTTTTCACCCCCGCCGGTTTTACCTTTTGCTAAGATATTTCATGACGGAAGTGAAGATGCGCTTTCCGTCTCCGTCTTCGGATTTGTGTCCCCTGGTCCAGTCTGCCGCAGTATAAGCGGTGAGAACACGCTCAGGGTGAGGCATCATACCCATAACGTTTCCTGCGGGGTTGCAGATACCTGCAATGTCCGAGGGAGATCCATTGGGGTTCCAGGGATAGGTTGCGCGGCCTCCGTCAGGAGTGACATACCTGAATACGACCTGGTCGTTCTCCTCCAGTTTGGAGGTGAAGTTGGGGATGTTGCTCATGAGCTTTCCCTCTCCGTGTGCAGAGGGGCACATCAGGAGTTCGCCCTTGGGGATGTCGCAGGTGAAGACACACTTGGATTTGTTGTCGTTCCTGAGAACGGTGGGGCGGCACTCGAACCTTCCGGAGTCGTTGTTGTAGAGTGCTGCAGTAGGCTCGTCGGACATGGTTCCATCAAGAGCGGGGAGAAGACCCAGCTCTACGAGGATCTGGAATCCGTTGCAGACTCCGAGGACAGGTTTGCCATCTTCGACGAAGTTCCTAAGGTCCTTGCCGATTCCGGCCTTGATCCTGGATGCGAAGATCGCTCCTGCACGGACGTAATCTCCTGCGGAGAATCCTCCGGGGAATGCGAGGATGTCGTAATCCTCGAGGCTCCTCTTAAGGGAGGGGTCGCACTGTCCGAGAAGCTGCTTGAGGTGGACTTTCTCGGATTTTGCTCCGACCATCTCGAAAGCGTTCGCCATCTCGTCTTCACAGTTGGTACCTTCGATCCTTACGACGCATACCCTTACATCTTCTGCCTTCATTGTACTCCGCCTCCCATGATTTTCCAGATGGGGTCATTCCATGCGGCCCTCAGCTCCTCGACAGGTACGGAGAGGTCGGTTCCCTTCACTACGAGGGAATCGCCCTTGGTGATACCGATGAGGGTTGCTGCGTCACCCATGATCTCGGTGAACTTGGTGACATCCTTTCCGTCGACCTCTGCGATCCAACGGGAGGTGCTCTCTGCAAAGAGTTTGACATTGACGTCGTCGCCTTCCATTGCGGAAAGGTCGAGCTCTGCACCGATCTGTCCGGAGATACACATCTCTGCGACAGCGATTGCGAGTCCTCCGTCGGAACAGTCATGACAGCTGAGAACGAGTTCCTCGTCCATTGCCTTGAGAAGCCTTGCAGAGTTCTCCTTGAGGCGTTTGACGTCAGTAGCAGGTACATCTCCGCCGGTTCCGTTGAACTTCCTGAAGAGCAGAGAACCTCCCATCTCGTCAGCGGTCTTTCCGATGACGAACAGGCAGGATCCGACCTTCTTCATATCTGCGGAGACGGCTTTGCGGACATCGTCGATGAGACCGCAGCAGACGATCATGGGTGTGGGCAGGATGTTTCCTTCGGGAGCCTCGTTGTAGAGACTGACGTTTCCGGAGGGAATCGGAATTCCGAGTTCTCTTGCAATGTCTCCGATACCGTGGACTGCCTCTCTGAACTCTCCGAGCCTTTCGGGCTTCTCGGGGTTTCCGAAGTTGAGACAGTCGGTGAATGCGTTGGGCATCGCTCCGACGGCTACGACGTTACGGTATGCCTCGTCGATGGATGCCATTCCTCCTTTGTAGGGGTCTGCAGCGGTGAACCAGGGGTTGCATCCGACTGCGGCGGCAAGTCCCTTCCACCTGCCGGGGACGGGCATCAGAACGGATGCGTCTCCGGGACCAGTCTTGTTGAGTTTTCCGACCATGGGGTGGAGGACGGTACCTGCACGGACCTCGTGGTCGTACTGCCTGATCGCCCACTCCTTGGATGCCACGTTGGGATCGGAAAGGAGGGTGAGGACTACCTCGCTGAGTGCGGGGAGCTTGGGGAACTTCTCATCTGCCTTGGTGGATACCTTGGGCATGGTGTAGGGCCTGTTGTAGACGGGACCTCCGGTAAGGAACTCGATGTCCATGTCGAAGATCTGTTCTCCGCCCCAGAAGAGACGGGTGTGTCCGGTGTCGGTGGTCTTTGCAACAGGGGTTGCGATGATATCCCAGAGGTCGAAGATTGCCATGACCTTGTCGACGTTCTCGGGTTTGACGGTACACATCATACGCTCCTGGGACTCGGATACCCAGATCTCCCAGGGTGCGAGGCCGGTCTCCTTGAGGGGGACCTTGTCAAGGTCGACGTCGGCACCGAATCCTTTCTCGATGGCCATCTCTCCGACGACACAACTGAGTCCTCCTCCACCGAGGTCCTTCATACCGGTGACGAGATGCTTCTGTGCAAGCTCGAGACAGGCGTGGATGACAGGTTCCTTGGTGATGGGGTCTCCAAGCTGAACGGCTCCCCTGGAGTCGTCCTCGGAGGTTGCAGTGATATCCTTGGATGCGAAGTTGACTCCGTGGATTCCGTCCCTTCCGGTACGTCCTCCGAAGAGAATCATGATCTCGCCGGGTGCGGATGCGAAGTTGTTGAGAAGGTCTGCCCTCTTGACGATTCCAAGACAGCAGACGTTGACAAGACAGTTTCCGGTGTAACTCTCGTCGAAGAAGAATCCTCCGGTGATGGTGGGGATTCCGA
>JAKSHV010000160.1 GCA_024399225.1 archaeon
TACCATAGCCCCGCAGTGCCCGCGGTTAAGGATGCAACCAAGAAACTACACGCCGGCCAGAAAGGAACCCTTGACGGCAGCGACGGAATCATCCGTATATTGGAGGAATGAAAAATGACCACACATCCCGAATACAGCTACAGCTGGTACTTCAACGTCTACGATGAGCAGAACGACGTCACTGCCTTCATGCGCATCGGAAACAAGCCCAACAAGGACAACAAGGACATGTTCTTCTTCATCGTCGAGAAGGACAGGATCAACGGAATGAGGTCCGCCGTGAACTACGATGAGAACGCAAGGACCGAGTGCTCTGGACTGAAGTTCGCCCCCAACGCGGACGGTTCCTGGCACATCACCTACCAGGGCCCCATGGCCGATTACAAGGACCAGACCAAGATCCTCATGGTCAACATGGATGTCCAGTGGGTCCCCGTCAACAAGGAGATGAACTACAGGGACTGCGTCACCGCAGAGGGAGAGGCACTCTCCTCCAAGGTCGCTTCCGAGCACTTCGAACAGTTCGGAAATGCCAAGGGAATCCTTGTCGTAGGCGACAGGAAGTTCGACATCGTCGCAACCGGTGAGAGGGACAGGTCCGAGGGAGTCCGCGAATGGGGATCCCCCAAGATGTGGTACTGGCTCAATTCCGTATACGACGGCCAGATCGGATTCGACGTCACCAAGCTCTGTACCGAGATGGGTGATGTCGATGCAGGTTACTTCGGAAACAAGAACTGCAACGATGCCCTCTACAAGCATGAGATTAACACCGAGTACAACAACGGAATCCCCTCCTCCTTCACCATCAAATCCTACGGAAAGAGCGGAAGGACCTACGAGAGCAAGGGAACCGTCATCAGGTACGCAGCACTGCCCATGGCACCCGGCATGATGCTCGTCGAAACCATTTCAAAGACGGAGTACAACGGCAGGACCGGACACGGTATCGCCGAATTCCTCGTAAGGATGTGATGGGGAATAAGCCGCCTAAATGGCGGCCCCCATCCAAAACATTATCTTGATTTTCAGACAGATCCGTTATCTGGGTCTGTGGATTTTTGCAGTCCGTTCAAAGTCCGCAGAGGACCATCAGCAGTGCGACGGAAGTGGGGATGACGATGTTGTCGAACTCTCCCGGGCTTACAGCTTCGAGGATCGCGGTGACCGCTCCTGCGAGGGGACAGGCTGCAACGACGTGGATCTCCGTGGGGGCATCGCCGAAGTAGTGTCCGTTTGCAACGAGGTATCCGTAGAAGGAGATTACGATGAATGCGATGATGGCGGTGGAGAACATTACCGCAAGGGTTCCCTCAAGGGATTTGTGGTTCATGATCTTGTGCTTTCCCCAGCGTTTTCCGACCAGGGATCCGAACGCATCTCCGTAGGTCATGGCGATGATTCCGACGGATGCCGCGACCCAGTGGTGGAAGAAGAACACGACCATGATGGTGATGCTGACCGCGTAAAGGAAAAGACCAGACCTGGAGATGGGGTTTCCTTCGAACATTGCAAAGAACAGGAGGATGGCGAAGGGGATCGTGAAGAAAACAAGCATGATCCAGCTTTCGGAGAACATCCACCATACGAAAACGAAGTTACCTACTCCGATATGGACAGCCTTACGTGCGGTGTTCTTGTCGAACTTTCCGCTTCTCTCGAGGAGCTGGTTGATCACCAGGGAGACTGCAATAATCAGGTAGACCAGGACTAAGCCTATGTAATCGTTCTCGGTCATTTAACAGGGATACTAATCTTCCCCTTATTATAGGATTAGGTGCTTGCGGGCAGTTCACAAGATCAGGATGAAAACGATCTCGGTGAGAATGGCGCCGACTACTATTCCTCCGACCATCTGTGCGGGGGTGTGTTTCCTGAGGACATACCTGGACCAGCAGATGAAGGGTACCAGGAGGAACAGGAGGAGTCCGCTGGGGTAGAACGCCTGGCAGATCGCCATGGTGGGGCCGATCATTCCGCAGGCATGGATGCTGATCTTCCAGTAGGGGCTGATGAAGACGAACGAACCTGTGACAACGGTGTAGCAGACGAACAGTACCGTAATGAGCCAGGGTGCGGAAACCAGCCACAGTGCGACGGCTCCGAGGGCGTAGGAAAGGGTTCCCAGGACCAGGGGGATGAAACGGTCCTCCTTCCTGTAGATGTCCCCGTCGGTGTTGGCGGTCTTCTTGGAATAATATCCTACCTCGATGATGGGGAAGATGCAGCCGAAGAAAACACAGACCGCGTAGATCTTCAGATATTCCGTCAGGTCGGTGATGATGAGACAGATGATCGCATAAAGGACGACGGAGAACAGCTGAGGCTGTGTGATGATGGATATCGCTCTGGCGATCTTTCTGGTGGAATCACCGATCTCCCCTTCGTACAGGTGGGTGGGATCATGCAGGGTCATTGCTGGCCACCGTTGATGCTTTCGGAGATCTGGCTCTTTGCATTTTCGAAGGAACCGTTGTTGTCGATGACATGCCAGTTGTCGGGTGTGAAGACGAGCATCCTGTCCCTAGTAGTTGTGAGGGATTCGATGTTCTCGAAGGACTCCAGGGTCTCTCCTCTGGAGAGAATGCGTTCCATGGCGGTCTCGGCATTGATGTCGATAAGGAACTTGAAATCCGGTTCCGGGAGGAGGACCTTGAACAGTTTGTAGGCGAGCTTTCCGATCCCGGTGGGAACATAGGATACGGCCATGATGAACCTCACGAAGACGAAGTCGTCGTATTCATCGTTCTTCTTCGCCTTCTTCATGACACGTACGGAATGCAGGACGTCCCTGATGTAGTATTGGGTCGCCATGATCTTGGCGAACTTACCCTCCTTGAGGAGCCATGCGGCCTCTTTCTGACCGATCTTGATGTCCTTGTTGGGGTGGGAGATGAGCAGGACCCTGCGGCCCTTGGCCTCGAGCTGTTCTTTGACAAACTCCGCGGCACTGGATTTTCCGCAACCGTCCATTCCGTCGATGACGTACCACATGTCGTTACATTCCCTGTGTCGGCAGGGGACTTAACATGTCTCTGCCGACAATTGTTGTATACCGCATCGGTTGCTACAATAAAATGGGTTCGGGAAGGATCAGCTCTTCCTGATCTTTCCCTTGTCCAATGCATCCTGGAATCCAGGCATTTCCGAGGGGGTGATCGAGATCCTGTCCCCCTTGGCGTATTTCTTCCTGGTAGTCCAGTTGGTGAAAGGTTCGACACAACGGTACATGGTTCCCTTCTCAGCCATCTTGACAGGTTCGGGCTTTCCCTTCAGGTCGGTGTAGTTTCCGTTGTAACAGGTGGCCTTTCCCTTTCCGACCTCGATGACCTTGTTGCAGACGTTGTCGAGGAAGTACCTGTCGT
>JAKSHV010000161.1 GCA_024399225.1 archaeon
GGCACAGAGGCGGGCTCGACACGTAGGAGTGCGGGGTCCTTGGTGTTTCGACGGCGGACAATAGTGAAGGAGAGTTCCTCGAGAGGGGCGCAGGCAGTGGTTCCGTAGATGACCTCACCATAGGTGGGGATGTCCGCGAGATACATGAGCGCACTTCTGACGGCATCGTCATCATCGGGATCGGCATCCGAGATACCTGGGTCAGTTACCTCGGCACCCATCATGTATGCCCTGCGCATAATACGTTCCGCACGGCGTTTGATCTCGGGGGCGACATCCATGACGCTGCTTTCCGCTTCTTCCGCTATCACATTGTAGCGGTTCTTCAGCATGTTTGCCTCCGTCCTAAGACCTACGCTGTTCAATGCGGTGATGACATTGGAGACGGAGTCTTCGGATGCGTTCTCATACCTGAGGAATCCCTGGTATGCATCACGCACTCCCTGCCTGTCCTTCAGACCCTGGTAGATCATCGCCATGATGGCGTATGCATCACCGGAAGGTTCTGATGCGACAGAGGCGTTGATGGAACGCAGGGCGGCCTCGTAATCCCTTGCCTTGAGCAGCATATTGGCGAGATACCTGTTGGCATCTGCATCGCGGGGATCCAACATGACTGCGGTGTTGTAACTGTTGGTGGCAGGAGTGGTGGCGTTGAGCTTCTCCTGGACGTTTCCCAATTTGACATAGAGTCCGGGCCTCTTGATTCCGTTCTGGATCGCCTTTCCGTAGGAATCCGCGGCACCGCGGTAATCTCCGTCCTCCACCCTCATGTCTCCGATGGCCTCATGGACGGCACCGTTGTTGGGGTTCCTCTCGAGATACTCGCTGAGGAACATATCTGCGACCCTCTTGTCTCCGCTCTTGCGGTAAATCTGGGTCCTAAAGAGAACATAATCCAGGTTGTCTGGGTCTACGGACATTGCGCGATCGGTGAGCCTTGCCGCTGAGATGAGATCACCTGCAGCGAACATGGATTTGGCTATGTTGAACATGGCCTGCGGGTCTTCGATCTCCTGCTCATCCTTTGCCGCTCCGGATTCGTTTTCGGTTTTGAGAGAAGCATATAGAAGGTTTGCCTCATCGCTCCTTCCCTCCTTGATCAGTGCATCGGCAAGCGCTCTCTTGGTGGCCTTGTCGTTGGGATCCAGTTTCAGGATGAAGTTGCAGGTATCGATGATGTTGTCATTGTCGGCCTGGAGGACGCAGAGGTCCCTGTAGGCTGTGAGAAGTTCCAGATTGTTGGGTTCAGAATCGAGAGCCTTATCAAGTACCTTCTTTGCTGTAGAATAATCCTGAATTCCCATGTTGGCACGTGCATAGACGGCGACTGTGCTTGAATCGGGATCTTTCTTGACGAGCTTCCTTCCGATGAAAACTGCCTCGGTGAACCTGGAAGCCTTGAGACAGACCTTCATCTTGACAGACTGGATGAGGACGTTGCGGGGATCGGATGCCTCGGCAAGTTCGAGGAAGTTCAATGCTTCCTTGAAGAGTCCGTTTCCAGCGAAGATCGCGGCTTTCCTGACCAATGCGTATGTGGACCTGGGATCGAGCTCGATCGCACGGTTGAACGATTTGACAGCTGCGTCGAAATCTCCCTTCTTCTCCTGGATGACTCCGTTGGAGATCCAGTACTTGGGATTGTTCATATCGAGTAGGATTGCCTTTCCGTAGGCCTCCTCTGCGGAATCAAGGTCTCCGAACTTCTCATCGGCAAGACCCTTGGAGTGCCAGATATCGGGATCACCTTTCAAAAGGACCGCTGCGGATGCGAATGATGCAGATGCCTTGAGATATTCTCCGAGAGCGTACTCTGCGTTTCCCCTAAGCCTCCTTACCTCTGCGTCGGAACCGAAGTTGTGATCGTTATCCTTACAGAGTTTCACCACCTCGGTGTACTTTCCTTCAGAGACCAAGGTGCTGATGAGCCTTACGAAATCCTTCGAACCGGCCACCGGGGGCAGGAGGTTGTCGTCGGAGGTCTTGACCGCCTTGGCAAGTTCGAGATTTGCTAGAATGTCTGCAGCCTCGTTGTTTCCGGGATCAAGCTCAAGGATGGAACGGCAGACACCCACCGTACGGTCGTCATCACCGGTCTCACGGTAGATCTCCATCAACGTGATGAGTGCCACCAGAGAGGTCTTGTCGGCAGATACGGCACGCTTTGCGATACCTGCCGCCTTACTTGTACGCCTAAGTGCCAGATATACGCGGGCAAGCTGTGCCAGTGCCTCGGGATTCTTCTTGTTCTTGGAAACCGCGGACTTGGCATAAGATTCAGCACCGCGATAGTCTCCCTCGTTCAGTGCTACCCTGCTTAGGACAGTGCATGCGGTGACGTCTCCTGGATGGTTGAACAGGATCTTCTTCGCGGCCTCTGTGGCCTGCTCGTTGAATCCCATGTCGAGGAGCAATCTTGCGTAGTGGACATAGTCGTCATAGGTGACGAGTTCGGATGAAAGGAACTCCATGATGCTCTGGACCATCTCGGTGTGCTTTCCGAGTGCGACGCAGGAGTCGATCATTCCCCTCACGGCCTCGGGGTTGGCGATGTCGTATGCCTCGGCATCCCTGAAACGTGCGAGAGCAATGTCAGGGTTGTCTCCGTTCAGGTATGCCCTTCCGAGCTCGCACTGGAGCGAGACATCGTCGGAGTCAGTGTTGTTCGCATCCTCTAGCATCATCTGACAGGAGTGCCAGTCCTTCTCGTCACGGGACATCCTGGCAGACAGGATGCAGAAAGGACCGTACTTGTTGATGTAACCCTCGGACTGGATCAGCATGTGTGTTGCGGTGTCGTGGCTTCCGAAATACCACTCGTGATAGATGCGGTAGAGCTCGATTCCGGACTGGGTTCCGGTAGGTTCTTCAAAGGGAAGTCCGCGGGACATCCTCTCGATGGCCTCGTATGCCGGCCAGTTGTTATCCGGATCCACAATGGCCATGATGCGGTAGGCGTCGTGGTACAGCCTGTTGCTGCATAGTGAGAGTGTAGCCTCGTTCCTCGCCTTGTTGATCTCCTCACGGGCAAGTTCGATCTCGGCCCTGACGTAATGATAGAATGCTTTGTCGGGTGCGTCACCTAGGCTGTCGAGATATGCTTCGGCATCGGTGAGAAGTCCTTTCCTGGCGAAACAAACGGCGGCGGTGAGGACGGGATGGCAGTCGCATGACCTTCTCTTTTCGACGAGGTCCCTTACATCCTCGGTCCATCCCTGTGCCTCGATGGCGGAGATGATCTCGATCATCCTGCAGAGGGTGGTGGAGTCATGGGTAGCATCCTTGCTCAGGATCTTGTTGAGTACCGTGGCCAAACT
>JAKSHV010000162.1 GCA_024399225.1 archaeon
TCGACACCTGCGGCACGCTGTTTCTCGTAATCATCATACACGGCCTTGGCCTGCTTTGCAAGCAGTGAGATGCAGATAATGTTCACGATACCGGTGACCGCCATGCAGATGTCGAGGAGGTCGAACATCTCCTCGGTCTTGGCCATACAAGCGAAGAAGACCATGCAGATCAGGAAGATGCGCAGTCCCCAGATGCAGTACTTGTGGTCTTTGATGAACCTGATGTTGATCTCGCTGGTGAGGTAGTCGGAGACCAGGCAGGTGAATGCGAAGATGAAAACAAAGAACGCGACAAGGTACTTTGCAACATCTCCGATGGCATGGACGGAGACATCCTGCAGGAGTCCGACACCCTCCTCCCTGACGAATTCGGGAAGGGCGTGGATGCTTGCGAAGTCTCCGAAGGACAGGATGATGATGGCGGAGAAGGTGCTGATGATAAGGGTGTCGACAAGGACTCCGAAGGACTGGATGTATCCCTGTTTGGCAGGGTGCTCCACATTAGCTGTGGAGGAGATTCCGGTAACGGTTCCGATACCTGCCTCGTTGGAGAAGACTCCCCTCCTCATACCCATCATGATGGCGCTTCCGATTCCTCCTCCGATGAGAGCATTCTCGTTGAATGCATAGTAGAAGATCATTCCGAAGGCATTGGGGATGTTGGCGAAGTTAACGAGGATGACAACGAGTCCGAAGACGATCCAGCCGAGAGCCATCACGGGGATGATCTTGGCGGACACCTTGGCGACCCTGCGTGCACCGCCGAGTGCGATGGGTGCAAAGAGTCCGGTGATTATGAGTGCGAACACGAGTTCGTTGTTGTCGAACTCGAATGCGTTGCATAGTGCATCGGATGCGTTGCAGCATTCGATACCTGCGAAGCCCACGGCGAACATAATGAAGATAATGAATGCGACGACGATTCCGGCCTTCCTGCTGTGGAATCCCTTGGAGGCGTAGTATGCGGGTCCTCCGTAGCACTCTCCGTCGGATTTCTTCTCTTTGTAGAGCTGACCGATGACGGTCTCGACAAAGCTGCTTGCGGATCCGATGATGGCGAAGATCCACATCCAGAAGATCGCACCGGGTCCTCCGGTGATGATCGCGGATGCCGTTCCTGCGATGTTTCCTACTCCGATACGCGCACCCATGCTGATGCAGAATGCCTCGAAGGATGAGATCGAACCTGATTTGTTCTTGGTCTTCGCGTCACCGAGGGTGAGCGAAACCGCGTGTTTGAGCCTGGTTATCTGCAGGCCTTTGTATCTTATTGTTGCATAAATTCCGAATATGACGATGAAGAAGATGGCTATGTCCCACAGGAAGTCATCTGCCTGCCATATGTAGTCAGTCACGGTTTCGAATGTTCCGATAGTAACGCCTCGCGATGTACACTAAAGGACATTATACTATAAAGTGACACTATCGAATATGTGTTAAGTGACAAAAAGTCAGATTTAGAATTGAATCTGGAGGATCTGCAGTCTCTCGAAGAACAGGGGGAGTTCCGCAAGAACTGATGCCGTTCTGTCTCCTATGACCTCTTTCAGTCTGTCCTGGTCCATCAGGGAGGACACCACAACCACGACCCTTCCTCCGGAGACAAGATGTTCCGGTGCATGTGCCAGCAGTTCGGGGAGCGGACCCATTCCGTCCTTTCCTCCGGCCCAGGATTTCACAAGTTCGCCATCATATTCATCCTCCTCCGCGGGGAGATAGGGCAGGTTGAACAGGATGGTATCATATTTTTCCGAGAAGGCGGAATAGACGTCAGTCTCCCTGACATCCAGGGAAATACCATTCTGCTCCGCATTCTTCCTGGTGAGTTCCACGGCATAAGGATTGATATCTCCGCAGGAGACCACCGCACCGTTCAGGGCGCAGTGCATAGATACGATCCCTGACCCGCATCCGATCTCCAGCACCTTCTCCCCCTGTATGATATCAAGGGATTCGATGAAGAGCTGGGAGTCCTCCGATGGAGGGTACACCTCGCGGTGCTCCGATATCTTCAGGTCGTATCTGTATTCCATTGCGATCGTAAACCGAGTAAATCCGTTTAAATCTGTTCATCGATACGATGCGTATGAACTCAATCGATATCCTGGTCCTCGGACACCTCGAACGCAACGAGGACGGTTCCGTGAAACCCAACGACACCTGGTCCTCCTCCACCCTCATCAGGACCGACGACGGCCACAACATCGTGGTGGACACCAGCAGGAAGTTCATGCTCCCTGCCATCAAGACCTCCCTCAAGCAGATCGGAAAGGTGTTCCCCGAGGATATCGACATCATCGTCCTCACCCACGCACATTCCGACCACATCGAGAACAACGGACTCTTCAAGAACGCCAAGATCTATCTCCACAAGGACGAGGAATGCGATGTGCCAGGCATCATCAGGATCGACAAGGAGACCCAGATTGCCAAAGGCGTGAGGATCGTCCCCACTCCCGGACACACCATGGGATGTGTCAGCGTGTTCGTCGATTCCGACAAGCACTATGCCATCGTGGGCGACGCCATGCCCCTTCAGGACAACTACATCAAGAGGAAGATCCCGGCCACCCACGTAGATGCAGACCTGGCGGAACAGAGCATGAAGAAGATCATCGCCTATGCCGACATCATCGTTCCCGGCCACGATCAGCCCTTTTCCGTCAACAAGCATTAAAAAGGGGACTATATACACAAAGGAAAGGGTGACTGAAAATGACTACCGATATGCCGGATTCCATCTACAACATGTGTCCCGACTGCGAGGACATGACCGAGCACAAGATTCTCAAGGGAAAAATGGGTAACTTCAACGTTACCGGAACCTTCCAGTGTCTGGAATGCGGACGTATCTTCACCGGTATCATCAGGCTCCCCAAGGAGTTCAAGGTGAAGGTTCTCCTTTCCGATGAGGACATCACCGAGCAGACCGAGACCATCCTCCGCGAGGATGAGGTCGTCAGTGTCGGAGACGAGTTCGACCTCGACGACGGCCAGCACGTACAGGTCACCTACATCGAACTTCCCGACGGAAGCAGGAAGAAGAAGGCACCCGCAACCGAGATCAAGGCCCTGTGGGTCAAGTACTTCGGATCCCTCAACGTCAAGGTCTCCGTCAACGACTACAAGAAGACCTACTCCATGCTCTGCGAGGCCGAGCCCGACGACGAGTTCACCGTCGGAATGATGATGCACTTCGATCTCTGGGACTGCGTCATCCACGCCATCAAGACCAAGGACAAGCTCAGGAGGAAGGGTTCCGTCGAGGCAAGGGACATCGTCCGCATCTACGCCAAGATCAGGCACAGGGACGGAAGC
>JAKSHV010000163.1 GCA_024399225.1 archaeon
GCAGTCGCACTCGCCTGGAAACAGATGAACCCCGATGTCTGCGCCGCATACCCCATCACCCCTCAGACCATCATCGTCGAGGATTTCGCTAAATACGTCGCAAACGGAGAGGTCGACACCGAGTTCGTCGATGTCGAGTCCGAGCACTCTGCTCTGACCCTCTGTACCACCTCCTCCGCAGCAGGAGCAAGGACCTTCACCGCAACCGCATCCCAGGGTCTCGCATACATGTGGGAGATGCTCCCCATCACCGCAGCAATGAGGACTCCTGTCATGATGGCCGTTGCAAACAGGACCGTCTCCGGACCTATCAACATCAACAACGACCACGGTGACGTCATGTCCGCACGCGACACCGGATGGCTCTCCATCTTCAGCGAGAACGTCCAGGAAGCATACGACATGTCCATCATCGGACTCAAGATCGCCGAGAACCCCGAAGTTCAGCTTCCCGTTCTCGTCAACCTCGACGGATTCATCCTCACCCACGCAATTGAGAGGATGACCCCCATCGAGTCCCGCCTTGTCAAGGAGTACGTCGGGCCCTTCAAGCCCCTGTACCCCCTCCTCGACACCGACCACCCCGTCACCCACGACCTTATGGACGGACCCCAGTACTACTTCCCCCACAAGTACCAGCTTGTAGTTGCAATGGAGAACGCACTCGGAGTCGCAAAGGACGCATTCGCACAGTTCAAGGACATTTCCGGAAGGGAATACCACCTCGTCGAGGAGTACATGTGCGATGACGCAGAGTACGTCGCAATCGTTCTCGGATCCTCCTTCGGAACCATGAAGGAAGCAGTCGACAGGCTCAGGGCCGAGGGAATGAAGGTCGGAGTCGCAATGCCTCGTGTATACAGGCCCTGGCCCGCAGAGGACATCGCAAAGCTCCTCAATGGAAAGAAGGCAGTCCTCGTCATGGACAAGCACCTCTCCGTCGGAGCATACGGACCTATGTACCCCGAGGTCTGCGCAGCCGCAGCACTCAACGGAAAGATTCCCGAGATGTACAACTTCATCTACGGACTCGGAGGAGCAGACACCATGGTCTCCGACTTCATGAGCTGCTTCAAGATCGTCGAGGGCGGATATGCTAAACCCGTCAACTATGTGGGGGTGAAGGAATGAGCGGACTCTCTCTTAAAGAACTCAACAACGAAATTCCTGTAAGGCTCACCAGCGGACACAGGCTCTGCGCAGGATGCGCCGAGGGTATCATCGCAAGGCAGATCCTCATGGGAACCGAGAAGGACGTCGCAGTATCCTGTTCCACCGGATGCTTCGAGGTCTCCACCACCATCTTCCCCTACACCTCCTGGAACTGCCCCATGGTCCACACCGCATTCGGTAACGGAGCAGCAGGTGCAGCCGGTCTCGAGACCGCATACAAGTCCCTCAAGAGGCAGGGAAAGATCGACAAGGACATCAAATTCGTCAACTTCGCAGGAGACGGAGCAACCTACGATATCGGACTTCAGGCACTCTCCGGAGCAATGGAGAGGGGTCATGACATGCTCTTCGTCTGCTTCAACAACGAGGCATACATGAACACCGGTATCCAGAGGTCTTCCGCAACCGAGAAGGGTGCATCCACCACCACTTCCTGGAACGGTTCCGAATCCTACGGAAAGAAGGAATTCCCCAAGGACATGACCGCAGTCATGGTCGCACACAACATCCCCTACGTCGCCCAGGCCGCTCCCCACGCATGGAGAGACATGGTCCAGAAGGCACAGAAGGCATTCGAGTGCGGAGGACCTTCCTTCATCAACACCATCTCTCCCTGCCCCAGGGGTTGGAGGTTCGCTTCCAGCGATACCATCGCCATCTCCAAGCTCGCAGTCGAGACCTGTGTCTGGCCTCTCTTCGAGGTTGTAAACGGAGAATACTCCCTTTCTTCCGAGTCCCAGAGGATCGCAGACGGAAAGATGGAGAAGAAGCCCATCACCGACTGGTTCGCTTCCCAGGGAAGGTTCAAGCACCTTTCCGACGAGCGCTGGGCCGATGTCGTCGACGACATCCAGGCCGAGGTCGACCGCAGGTGGAAGAAGCTTATCAAGCTCTCCGAAGCTTCCGAGTAAAAACATTCAACTCAGGGGCGCCACGGCCCCTTACTCCGTGGCAATCTTTATTAACGACTTTGTTCACGTGGCCTTGATATGAGCGGTCAGACAGGATTCCATTTTTCCCAGAATCTCTTCATCAAGGTGGCATTGGGATCCATTTCATTCATGCTGCTTTATGTCAATTCCCTGGTCGACCAGTACTTCATCAGTCTGGGCGGGGCCGAGGAGGCCGCCGGATATACGCTCGTCGCTCCGGCGTTCAATATGATGATGGCAGTCTGTGCTACTGCAGGATCCATCACCGTTCTCACGATTAGGAAAAGTTATGAGGAAAAGCGGATGGACGAGGTTAACCGTTATTCCACGACCGCACTCGTGTACGCCTCGATAATCGGAGCGATATTTACTGTAGTATTGTCCGCACTAGTATTCGGTTTTTACAAGCTCACCATCAAGTCAGAGATAATGACCCAGAGTTCGTATTACCTCGAACCTATGATACTGTTTTTCATCGTGTTCGCATTCTACGGTGTACTCACCGCACTGCTGATGTTGGATGGTGGATCGAAGCGCTGCTTCGAGAGCATAGTTGTGATTCTTGTATTCAACACACTGTTCAACGAGCTGCTTCACGAGTATTACGATCTTGACCTCTGGGGAATCGGGATGAGTACCTCTCTGGCATTCACCATAGCGGTCCTTCTCCAGCTTGAATGGTTCCTCTCTAAGAGAGGTTCCATCAGACTGTCTCCGAAGTTTGTCGATTTCAAGATCAGCGGATTCAGATTTTCCGAGAAACTTCTGAGGAAATTCTTTGCCAGAGGATTCGTAAAGAACGCTTGCGAACTCATCATGCGTATCGGAGTCTATTCCCATCATGCACTATCCTACAGCCTTCCGTATATCTGTTCCACTCTGGGATATATGTTCAGTATGGGTGCAACCCCGGAACTTTCCAAGGAATACATGAAACTGTACAAGGACAGGGATATGGATGGCGCCAAGAATCTTTTCAAAGTGAGTAATTTCACATTATTCATTGCGATATTGATAGCCTCGATGGTCGTGTATATCTTCGCCTATGACATCGTGAACATATTCACCACTCACCCAAGCATCAGTGAGAAGAAGTCGATCATCGCTGAGACCCTCAGGATATTCGCTATCAGTACTCCGTTTGTCGGACTGAAGTATGCTTC
>JAKSHV010000164.1 GCA_024399225.1 archaeon
GCGGACTTTACCGTCCCGCACAATCGTGTTTCAACATACTGGTTGAACACAGCCAGGCTTTATAGTAATAGGGTAGGCAAAAATCTGATTGCCAGAGGGTACCAGCCCTCCGGGTTTTCAGGAGTTAAGAATCTTATCAGTGGCTTCGGAGAACGAAAGCTTGTCGGAGACCTGGATACTGCGCATACCCAGATGTTCTCCGAACTCCACATCCTTCTCCTTGTCGCCTATCATCCAGCACTGTGCGGGATCAAGATCGTATTTAGCGATGGCCTTCAGACCCATTCCGATCTTGGGTTTGCGGCAGTCGCAGTTGTCGTCGGGTTTGTGGGGGCAGAAGAAGATATCGGTTATCTTGCCGCCACATGCCTCCGCCTGGTATTTCAGTTCTGCATTGACCTCGTGGAGGGTCTCCTCGGTGAAGTAGCCGCGTCCTATGCCCGACTGGTTGGTGATCATGAGGACTATATAGCCCGCGTCGTTGAGACGTTTCAGGGATGCTGGCACATCTTCGAAAACATGTATTTTGGAGGGGTCGCTGCAATAAGGCACATCAGGACATAGGGTGTCATCCCTGTCAACCAGAACCGCTTTCTGCTTGGCCATAAGAACACACTCAGATCTCGCTTCTCCAGGATACGACTCCCTCAGGTTCGAACATGAACTCGGAGGTTGTTGCACCTGCCTTCTGCAGTGCCTTGGAAACCTGACTCTTCTTATCGTAGTCGGTGATGAAGTACATGAATCCTCCACCACCCGCACCGGATACCTTTCCACCGATGGCCCCTGCTGCGATGGCATCGTCGTACATCTTGTCCAAGGTGGGGTTGGTGATCTTGTCAGAGAACTTCTTCTTGTATTCCCAGGACTCGCCGAGCATCTGACCGACCTCATCGATGTTTCCATGCCTGAGGGCACTGCGGATGTTGATGGCAAGTTCCTTGGACCTATCCAGAGCATCATCATTGCGTCCTTCCTTGTAGGACTGGATCTGAGTATTGATGATCGCTGCGGAATCATGAGTGGTTCCGGTGAAACAGATGACGGAACGGCACTGGAGTTCGTTGATGATATCCTGGTGGATCCTGGCCGGGAGGATGGTGACTCCGCTGCGGTCGATCTTCAAAGAATTGAACCCGCCGAAGACTGCTGCATACTGGTCCTGGATTCCTCCGCTAAGGCCGATGACCTCCCTTTCAAGATGATATGCCAGCTTGGCCATTTCGGTCTTTGACATATCCTGATCGAGCCAGTTGACCATGGCGCCGATCATGGATACGATCATGGTGGAAGAACCGCCGAGTCCGGATCCTGCGGGAACGTCGGACCTGATGGAGATCTCGAAACCGTCGGTGACACCGAAATAGTTGGTGACGGCCTTGATAAGGTCCATGTTTCCATCTAATGGAAGAGGTCCTCCGTCGAGAGGTGCCTGGTACCTTCCATAATATTCGGAAGTCACACGCATGATGTGGTCTTTCCTGGGTTTGAGGGTACTGTAGGCATACTTGTTGATGGTGGTGTTGAAAACGTATCCTCCTTTCTCAGAAGCATACGGATTGACATCGGTACCTCCGCCGGCGATTCCGATACGCAGGGGGGCCCTAGACCTGATGATTTCTACCATATTATCCGACTCTCTTTTCCAGAACTGCGCCTTTGGGAACAACCGTTCCTTCTCTGAGAACACAATCTGTGATTACTGCGCCGTCCTCGACGACGCATCCCTTACCCAATATGCTGCGGGTAACGGTAGCTGATTGCAGATTGCATCCACTCATTATTAAGGATTCTGTAATATTGGATGATTGGATTTTACAGCCAGCCAGCACTGCCGACCTCTGAAGTTTGGAATTCTTGACGAGAGAATCGAAGCCGACATAGGCGGGGTGCACTAGTTCGGTATCCTGCCCGAGACCGAAGGTATCTTCGGAATGGAGTCTCTCGGCCATCAAGAGGTTCATCTCGATCAGATTTGCAGGGGTTCCGATATCGACCCAGGTCCCGGATTTCTGCCTGTATCCCTGCACCCTCTCCCCCTTAGAGGCAATGATGGGCACGAGGTCCTTGGAGAAATCGAAGAAGGAGTTCTCGGGAACCTCGGAAAGCACCGAACGGTCGACGACGTAGATTCCGATGTTGACAAGGTTGGAAAAGACCTCTTCGGGTTTGGGCTTGTCCTTGAACTCGATGATCCTTCCGTCCTCGGTCTGACGTGCGATGCCGAACGCACAGGGATTATCGACCTGTCCGAGCGCAATGGTAATCTTCGCCCCTGTGGAGATATGCTCTTCAATCTCCTCGCGGAGGTCGATATCAACATATGTATCACCGTTGGCGGCTACGAAAACGGGGTCAAGTTTGGATTCGAGCTGTTTCATGGATCCCCCGGTACCGAGAGGAGTGTCCTCATCGGAATAAGTGATCTTCACTCCGAGGTCCGAACCGTCTCCAACCTCTTTCTGAAGAAGGTCCGATTTGAATCCGCATGCAAGGAAGATCTCCTTGATGCCAGCATCGACGAACGATCTGATCTGATATTTCAAGAAAGGCTGATCCAGCACGGGCATGGCAGGTTTGGGGAAATTCTCTGTAAGGGGGTAAAGCCTGGTACCTTTTCCACCCACCATGATTACTGCCTGTTTGACTTCGACCATATTATCCGAATCCTAGATTTAGTAAGTGGTTCCGGGCATCTTTACCCTAACCACATTCGTACCTACTGGCACATTAAGAGATGCTGCCACAGGGGCGCATTTTGCACGTAGCATGAAAACAACGGGAACAGGCATCGGATACTCTGAAAGAGATTCGAAATTGGCCATTCCCTTGGTAAGGAGCACTCCTGCTTTTCCGAGTTCCTCGCGGAGTCCATTATCACATGTCTCGGGAGGGAATCCGATGAAGAATCCGCCGGTACTGACTATGCGGTCCATCTCTTTGTCGAGACCGATACGCTCGGCGTCCTCCAGAGTTACATCGTTGAGAATCGCCTTTCCGCGTACAACTCCAACAACACGTTTTCCCATAGAACGGATCTCATGGATGAGCAGCTTATCGAACTGACTCTCACCGCAGTTGTCGAATGCGTAGAGGACAGTATCAGAATCATTCACGAGTTTCTCGACTACATCACACTCATCAGAGCCTATTCCCTGTTCGAGAAGGGAGTTGAACATCTTTCCGAACTCAGAGGGGCTATCTATAGCGATTCCAGAACCGAAATCCATGATGTTTCCGATGATGCACACACGTATCGCGG
>JAKSHV010000165.1 GCA_024399225.1 archaeon
GAACAACCTTGCAAGGAAGCGGCCCTCCGGAAAGAAGTTAAAGAACCCGCAACGCAAGGAGAAATCCCAGCCCAAGATGAAAGCCAAGGCAGAGAAGCCCAAGGTCGAACCCAAGCCCGTGGAGAAGAAGGAAGAGGAGAGGAAGCCCGAACCCGCTCAGCAGAACGGAGCAAGGATGCAGTACACTCCCCAGGGTGTTCCCAAGAACCCCCGTCCCCTGCACTCCTATGTAG
This sequence comes from archaeon, assembly GCA_024399225.1. GTDB lineage: Archaea > Thermoplasmatota > Thermoplasmata > Methanomassiliicoccales > Methanomethylophilaceae > Methanomethylophilus. The sequence goes on from JAKSHV010000165.1 coordinate 234, forward strand.
GTATCGTCCGCGCAGCACGCCCCAAGAAGGACATGTCCTTCGACCGTCTCGAGCTGAACGTCGGATCTGAGGACGGACTCGACATCGACAAACTCAGGAAGTTCGTCATAAACACCGCCGAGATTGACGACAAGGACGTCGGAAACATCCACATTTCCGAGAACAAGTCCAGGGTCCAGGTCGTAAGGCACCGCTCCCAGGAGGTCGTGGACGAGCTCTTCGGCCACGTCATCAACGGAAAGCGCGTGCTCATCAGCAACCTGAGCGACAAACACTAAACCGGGATCCCGGCCGGAGGAGGGACGCCTCTCCGGCAGGGCCCAACATTTGTTTTAGGTCAAGTGCCAGACACTTGGAATATCGTAAAAAGTAACCGGGGGACGGGCCCCCGTAATGGATTTTCAGACCAGTTCGCGTATGTCTATGCATCTTCCGCCGAGGTAGTTGGCGAGTTTCAGCGCATAGTTCACCCTGCGGCTTCTGGAACCGTTGTCGATGATGATCCACTCGGTGTTGGGGATCTTGATGGTGGCGCAGATCCTCCTGAGCTCCATCTTGGGTTCGTATCCCTTGGTGACCGCGGTATCCGCCTCCCCGTCGGTGACAAGTATGATGTAACACTGTTCGTCGGGATTCTTCCTGACATAGTTGTTCATGTACTTGTTCAGGGTGAGCAGGGCCCTTCCGAGAGGTGTGGAACCTCCGGTCTCGGTCTTCTCGATGGCATCGAACACGGCCTCGACATTCCTGGTGAAGGGCACGGCGAGATTGACCTTCAGCTGTCCGAAGGTGAGGAGTCCCACCCTGTCCCTTCTGACGTATCCGTCCTCGAGCATGGCCCTGACGGCGGCAATGGCCTCATCTAGCCTTCCGGTGTCCTTGAGGGATCCGCTGACATCCAGTCCGAACATGAAGGAACAGGAGCTTGCCTTGGTCCTGATGTTCTCCCTGATATCGGAGGGTTCGATGACGATGCTGAGTCCGTTGGGCTTCCTCATCTTCTGGTAGGGTGCGGCAGCACGGATGGTGGCGCCCAGGGCAGGGTCGGTGGATTTGCCCTCTGGCACAGTGTATCCGCAGGCCCTTCCGTTCCGGTCGCCGCTCTTGGCTGCGCGGGGGATCTGACCTACGACCTTGTTCAGGTGGATGGCCTCGATGCGGTCGATATTGGCGAGGTCGGTCTTGACGTCGTCGAGCATGGAGGTGATGACATCGATGTCGGGGATGTCCATGGCCTCTCCGGAGACGTTCTCTTCCTCGTCGGTCTCGAGGACCTCGATCTCCTTGGGTGCCTCGCTGAGAGTGGTCTTATCGGGATCGATGGCCTCCACTGAATCGAGGATGGCCTGCATCTCCGCATCGTCCATCTCCTTGTTCCTGGCCATCCTTGCGAGTTCGGCGATCTCCCTGTTGGAGATCTCGGGTTCTGAATCATCGTTCTTCTCGACGCGGGTCTCGCTGTTGCCCTGGACATATGCATCGGCCTCTCCGGCCACGATGGACTTGGGTTTCCTCCTGTGCACCAGGCACATGACGGAAGCCTCTTTGATGTCGTCGGCACGGATGTAGTCGCTGCCGTCGAGGGCGGCCAACGCCCTTGCGACACGGGCACAGGCGATGTCTCCCCTGTGGCCGACGGCGTTGACCTTGTTGCAGATAATCACGATATCGTTGATGTCGCGACGGGTGATCTTGATGGAGGGGATCTTCTGCCTGGCGGCCTCGATCTTCTCCCTGATCTCTCTGTCGGAATCCTTGAATCTGGCACAGAATGCTTCGGGGTCCGCACGGTACTCCAGGTCCTGGCTGATGACGTCGGCCCTGGACACGACGTTCTCGTCCGGGAGGATGAGGACGCAGATGTCGAACCTGTCCGCGATGGATTCGGGGAGGTCCCTCTCCGCAGGGTCCATGGTGGCGACCACGGTGGTCTTGCAGTGGTACTCGGCGGATATTCCCTCCCTCTCGATCTTGACGGTCTCGGTGCTGATGCACTCGGTGACGGTGTTGAGGGTCCTTGGGTCCAGAAGGTTGATGTTGTCGATGCAGAGGACGTTTCCGTCGGCACGCTGAAGGATACCTCCCTTCAGGACTGTTTTTCCATCCCTGACAGCGGCCTCGAAATCGATACCTCCGAAGATATCCTCATCACCTGCGCCGGCGGGAAGGTCGATGATCTTCCTGTCGGTGAGTCCCGCGAGCGCTCTGACGAGGACGCTCTTGGCGGTTCCCGAAGGTCCCTTGATGAGGACTCCGTTGAGACTGTCGTCCGCAAGCAGGCACTGGAGCGCCCTTTTGGCCGTGTTCTCGCCGATGACTGCAGTGAACGGGTAGCTCAGAGATCTTCCAGACATTTGTGCACGTCCTGGATGTCGTAATCGGACGTCTTCTCGAAGGGCTTCTTCTTGAGCCTGTGGGTAAGGACGAGGGGAGCGATCTCCTCAAGGTCGGCCTTGGTGACCTCGGTCCTTCCGTTGTATGCGGCGTTGGCCCTGGCGGACCTGATCATGGTGATGTCGGCCCTGTGTCCCTCCATTCCGAAGTAGACGGAGAGGTAGGCTGCGGCCTCGATGAGCTTCCTGTCGGTGACGACGTCCTTGAGGAGTGCCTTAGCATCGGCGATCTTCTTCCTGATGTCCTCGGTCTCCTGTGCATACTTGTCGGTGAATGCGTAGGGGTCGAGGTCGAACTCGAGACGCCTGGAGACGACCTCGGTCCTCATACCGAGGTTCTTCTCTCCCTTGATCTCGACGGACATTCCGAACCTGTCGAGGAGCTGGGGCCTGAGCTCTCCCTCCTCGGGGTTCATGGAACCGACCATGACGAATTTCGCAGGGTGGGTGAAGGAGACTCCCTCCCTCTCCACGTAGTTGACTCCCATTGCGGCGGAGTCGAGGAGCATGTCGACGATGTAGTCCTCGAGAAGGTTGATCTCGTCGACGTAGAGCAGGTTTCCGTTGGCCTGTGCCAGGATTCCGGGTTCGAACTTCTTCTTACCGGTCTGGAGGACGGATTCGAGGTCGA
>JAKSHV010000166.1 GCA_024399225.1 archaeon
TAGCTCTAGCTATAGAGAAAAGGCTTCAAATCAGCAACGATTTGAATTTACGTCAGAGACCAGCTTTTTAATTGGGGCGGTTTTTCAAAAGATTCAGTGTGGGGGACTCTCTTTCGAGTCCTTTGGGCATTGTTTTGAGAATTGTTCGATTGAAAATGATCGATCCCGGCGGATGCTTCGCCAGGATCGGGATAATGTTTACTCCGGAGGGAAAATGACGGTAAGGAGCATCTTGAACTTCTTCACCGCGTCGACCGCGTGGGGGTGTCCCGCGGGCATGACGATGCATTCCCCTTTCTCGACGATGTGCTCTACACCGTCGATGGTGAACTTGCCTTTCCAAAGATTCAGTGTGGGGAACTCCCTTTCGAGTCCTTTGTGCATTGTTTTGAAAATTGTTCGATTGAAAATGATTGATCCCGGCGGATGCTCCGCCAGGATCGGGATAATGCTTACTCCGGAGGGAAGATGACGGTAAGGAGCATCTTGAACTTCTTCACCGCGTCGACCGCGTGGGGGTGTCCCGCGGGCATGACGATGCATTCCCCTTTCTCGACGATGTGCTCTACACCGTCGATGGTGAACTTGCCTTTTCCCGCAAGCACCTGGACGAATGCGTCACCGTCGGATTTGTGGGTGGAGAGTCCCTCGCCTTTGGCGAATGCGAAGAGCGTCACGTTCATGTTCGGGTTCTGAGAGAGGGTGAGGCTGACTACCTTTCCCTCGCTGTACTCGACCATGTCCGCAAGGTCCTGTGCCTTGCAGTAGGCGATGTTCTTCATCATCTCCATGGGGATTTACTCCATCTTGTAGAATACCCAGCCGGACCAGATCTTGGGGAAGAAGTAGGTGGTCTTCTTGGGCATCCTCTTGCCTTTTCCGGCAAGGTCCCAGATGGTGTCGAGGGAGGGCTCGTTGAGGATGATGGCGGCATCGTGCTTCTTCTCTGCCATCTCCTGTTTGACGGGCTCGAGCTCGGCGTTGTAGGATACCTTGGATTTGCCCTCGTCGGACTTGTAGATTCCCTTGAGGATGTTCTCCTGTGCGGAGTAGGTGTCGAGCTGGAACATGATGTTGTCGCTCTCCTCCTTGTTGTCCAGGAGGAAGCACCTGCCGGACTTGAAGATCATTCCGAAGAGGTGGTCCTTGAGCTGGGCCTCCATCTCTTCCTCGGTGACCTCGGTCATGGACATCTTCTTCTCGATCTTCTTGAGTGCGCTGGTCTCTCCGATGTCCTCCGCGTCGATGAGCCTGTGGGTGGGCCAGATGACGAGTCCGGGGTCGTCTGCTGCGACCATGGTGCACAGCACGAACTGTTTGGCCTCGTTTCCGGGATTCTCCTTTGCATAGTTGAGTGCGGTCTCGTACCTGTGGTGACCGTCCGCGATGAGCATCTTCTGGTCCTTCAGCTTCTCCGCGATCTCCGCACAGAGGGTCTCGTCGGAGATCCTGCGGTACTGGTGCTCGACTCCGTCCTTGTCGACGTACCTTGCGCAGAGCCTTGCCTCGTTGATGACCTTCTTGGTGAGTTCCTCTCCGAGTCCAGGGAAGATTCCGAAGATGGATTCGAGATGGGTCTCCATATCCCTGAGGAGGTTGAGCCTGTCTGCCTTTACCTTGGAGAAGGTCTCCTCGTGGGGGATGATGTTTCCTTCGCTGTACTCCTCGGTCCTGAGGATTCCCACCAGTCCGCGCCTGCAGTATTCCTTTCCCTTGGAGGTGAAGGTCTGCTCGTAGAGATAGTAGGAGGGCTCGTCCTGGAGAAGTGCGCCTGTCTGGATCATTTCGTCCAGGAGCTTCGTGGACTTGGTGTGCCTCTTGTCGGCATCGGGGCTGAGGGTGAGGTTGGTGACGTTTCCGGGGTTGGACTGGAGCTGTTTCAGATAGTCGTCTCCGATGACGTCGTAGGGAGGGGAGACGCGGCTTTCGGTGGTCTCTCCGGCTGCAAGACGGGGCCTGTATCCTTTGAACGGAAGGAAGGTTACCATGGTTATCTGGAAAGTGGAAGAATGGGATTGATATATATTTTTTATAAGAATAAAAAAGAAAACCGGGACTCATGTCCCGGTAAGTGATTTGATATTCAGCAGATCCTGGGGACGGGGTCTCCGGACGGAGGCTCAAGGATCCTCTTTCCGCCGACCTCGGTCTTGAGGACGACGCGCGCGGGACCTTCGACGGCCCTTCCGATGATGGCCGCATCTTTTCCCTCGGGGGTTGCGCGGAGTGCCTTGAGCACTTCCTCTGCCATCTCGGGGACGACGGAGAGCACGCACTTTCCTTCGTTTCCGATGTTGAGGGGTTCGATTCCGAGAAGTTCGCAGGCGTTCTCGACACCGTCCCTGATGGGGATGTCGACTTCGTTAATATCAAGCTGGCACTTTGATTTGTCAGCCCATTCGTTGAGGGTGTTGGCGAGTCCTCCCCTGGTGGGGTCCTTCATGGCGACGACTCCTCCGACGCGGAGTGCCTTCTCGATCATCTTGTTGAGGGGCTGGACATCGGACTTGAGTTCGGTCTCGAATCCGTATCCCTCACGGAATGACAGGAGTGCGACTCCGTGGTCTCCCATGTATCCGGAGACGATAATGACATCACCGGGACGGGTGTTGCCGTCGACGCACCAGCGGTTGTCGACCTTCCTGTATGAGTTGGCGACCTCCATGTCGTGGTCGAGGTAGTCGGGCCTGATTCCGATGGCGGAGGTGGTGACGACCATCTTGTCGATCTCTCCTGCGCCCATGACCTTGGTGTCTCCGGTGACGACAGGAACACCTGCCTCCCTGGAGGTCTGGCCCATGCTCTCCATGACCCTGTCGACGATCTCTGCGTCGAGTCCTTCCTCAAGGATGACGGAACTTCCGAGTCCGACGGGTTTGGCACCCATGACGGAAATGTCGTTGATGGTTCCAGACACAGCGATGCGTCCGATGTCTCCTCCGGGGAAGAACAGGGGGTTGACGGTGTGCCCGTCGATGGTGAATACGATATCATTGACGACAGCCGAATCGTCGAGTGCGTCGAGGGGGATCTCATTGTCCATTTTGGGGAAATGGCTGGTGATGTGCTTGGAGATGAACTCCTGCATCAGCTCTCCGCCGGCTCCGTCGTTCATGATTACTTTCTGCATAATGGGGTGTGTATCACGGACGTGAATTAAAACCTTATACAGCCGTATTAATTCACAGTGCATGGGCCTGTGAGGTAGCTTGGATATCCTAACAGTCTTCGGAACTGAATACCC
>JAKSHV010000167.1 GCA_024399225.1 archaeon
TATTGGTTTTGTTACCGTATGGATCCTCGTCATCAGACGGTGATCCCCTAAAGCCATTACGGCTTTAGCCAAACCGGTGTCTATCATTGCGACGACACCTCGGAGTGTTTCAGCCACCTCTGCATAGTCGATTACCATTCATCAGAATATAAGTTCTTTCATTCAGTCCCAGACCAATCCAACTTCGGAAAATCTGCAATACGACTATAAAACAAAAGACCCATGACCCCGCATTATGGCTCATGGTTTCATGAGGATCATCAGGGAGAGATGATTTATGGCATCGAGTTTGGACAGATCTACAAGAGAGGCCGAAATTAAGAAAAAAGAGGCCTCCAGGACTAAACGCGAAGAGAAGAAGACCAAGACGGCGGCCAAGAAGGAAAGGAGTTCCGCCAAACGTGAGTACAAGAAGAACAGTGCGGCACGCTACGAGACCCGCAGCATGCTGAGGACCATGGCGTATTCCGCAGGTATCCTCGTCATCGCCTTCTTCGTGTTCGAGGCACTTCTGCTCGTATGGAAATACTGGCTCCTTCCCGATGGAGAGGACTTCACCAGGGACGATACCTACTGGCACCTCATCAACATCGCAGACACCTGTATCGGATTCCTCATCGGTCTGACCGCCATGGACGCACTCACCTTCTTCAACCAGAACCAGAAGAACAAGAGGGATGAGGAAAGGGCCATCATCAGGCACAACAGGATCGTCAAACCCTGCATCGACATGTACCTTGCTAGGAAGAACAGCCTCATCACCCCCGACGGGGAGAACTTCGACCACTTCAAGGTCATCACCTCGGCTTCCGCCAGGGACCTCAAGGACATGTACAGCCCTTCGTCGATCATCTCCGATGCCGGAAACACCAAGATCGTCGCCTTCAAGTACTATCTCAAGAAACTCGACAACGCCTTCCTCAACATGGCCGAGGACATCAACTTCGACTACAACCCCGAGGTCTGCGATGCGATGATGAAGTTCCTCAACGAGACCACCTACGGATATGCCGCACTCGATGCCGTGGCATCCTACGGTCAGGAAGGAAACAAGAACCAGAAGATGGCACTCATCAGGAAGCTCAAGGAGGTCCCCGACGACATCGACATGGCCGAGGCAGAGGGAGAGCTCAACACCGCCCTTGTCCTTCTCCACATGATCCACGCACAGGAGGATGCGCTTGCACGCTACCTCGAGGTCATCAAGGAGATCGACACCGAGAAACAGAGAAGACCCAGAAGGTTCCACTGAAACTATGACACGGGTCCGGCGGTTGTCCGGATCCGTTACCATATTTTTGGAAAATATTCCGTGCCGAGACGTACCTCGACAGGATTCCTGAGTGTCATCGAATCCTCGGTCACCTCGCAATCGATGGCAAGGATCTTCACACCGGCCCTGCTTGCTTCTTCTAGCGCCTTTCCGAATTCCACATGGATAGGATAATCGGGAACGAAGTATTCCACATCACCCATCTGAACCACGAACACCACATAGCATTCCTCCCCTTCGGAAGCGAGTCTTGTCAGTTCCCTAACGTGTTTCAGACCCCTTTCCGTAGGGGCATCAGGGAAACAAACCACATCGTCGAGTTCTTTGGTAACTCCCTTGACCTCTGCGAAGATACGTTTTCCGTCGCGTTCCGCATAGAAGTCGAACCTCGACTCGCCGAAGGTGTACTCGGGGATCAGTTTGTCGTAAGGACATATCTTTGAGAATGATTCCTTGACAACCGCGTTGGGGGCCTGCGAATCTATGTTGACCAATCTCTTTCCTTTCCACACCGCGATGAGGTCGTACTTGGTGGAACGGGAGGGATTGTCGGAAACGTACAGGACAACTTTCACACCGGGAATCAGAAGTTCTCTGCACCGACCGGTGTTCTTGACATGGCATTTCTCACGGACACCGTCGATCTCGCAGTAGGCGATGAAACGGTTGGGGCGTTCAAGGAATATGCCGGACACGGTGCGGGAGTATCTCACATGCCTGCATAGACTAGTATATACATATGGATAATGGGGTGTAACATTCCTCCCTAAGTGAGTGTAACATCACATTTGCTTTTAAGCAGGCCATTAAGACGATAACGACGGACAGGATAAAATCGTTAAAATCTAGCCAATTTTCAAAGCATATAGCAGATTTTTAGAAAGGATGCTTAGAAGATGTGTTACAGTATAGACTGTAACATAGTTGTAAAAATTGTAACATATCAAATATAAAGTTTTCAAAAATCCCCATATTATCAGGTAGATTGCACTCCAATAACTTAAATACTTCAAAAAATAACAAAATTTTGTTATAGAATATGTTACATTTTTCATTGTAACGCAAAAATCGGACACTTTCGTACACTTTATATTGTTGATATGTATCTCTGCTCTCATGGACAATATTGAGGATCTGATCAAACGCGGACCCCCTGTGAACTACGTCGCGGGAAAACTCGGCATCTCCCGTCAGACATTCTACAGGCAGATGAAGCAGTACCAGCAGGAAGCCTATGACAAGGTAAACCCTTCCATGAAGGCATACCTCGACCAGCTCAGAGAGGGAAAGATCTCTTCCATCGAAGAGGCCAAAAAATACCTCGAGAACACCCAGCAGATGAACCTCGCCGAACAGGAGAACAAGGGGGAGGAGCTGGATGAGATGCGCCACAGGATCAGCAGGGATAAGATGATCCTCATGCAGGCCAGGGAGCACATGTCCGAGGCCGACTATAGGAAAGAGCTGGAGAACCTCAGGAAACGTGAGGAAGAACTCAGTGATATGAGGCGCAACGCGGGAGAGAATTTCTTCCGTAGGCGTCGCAGCTACAGCATGAGGCCTGCATCATGGATCGGCGAGGGGGTGCGTTCCTGCGTCATCGGATCCGGATTCGACCTCGCAATAGTTGTGGACTGTCCCTTCCGCGACGTCTCCAACTACGGTATCGAACTGCTGATGAAGATCGACGAGGAGTTCTACCCCGTAACCCGCATCAGCAACAACGTAAGCTCGAAGATATTCGGACTTGGAAATCTCCAGAGGGGTGTCGAGTACGCCTACCGCATCTACTATCTCAAGGAGGATGCACTGGAGTTCACCGACACTAGGGAACTGCCCGTGGACGACTTCTGAAGGAGCCCACCAAACCTATTGAAACAAACAGTGCCAGCGTAAGCGCTGGACTTCACAATCAATCACCGAAGA
>JAKSHV010000168.1 GCA_024399225.1 archaeon
CCGTAGGAATCGCCATCGTCGCCCTGATCGAGTGCATCACCTATATGAGGAGAAGCTGAGTTCGGATAGGTTCGAACTTTTCCCGGATCGTATACGTATTTTTCTTATCTGGCTCTTTATACTAATATAGGTCTAAAGTAGATACGAAATCAATGGGAAAGTTCACTCTGATGCACAAGGATGTACCTGTAGTAGACCTTGATTTTGACCTTTTGAGAGGAAGAATTCTAACCCTCGGAAAAGTTCATGGCCCATCGCATCTGCCAACAGGATCGACCATCGGAAACGTTCCGGATTTTGACCACATGTGCGAATGGTGGAATGAGAGGTGCATCCCCGTCACCAGAATAGGTCTACAGAACTTGCTAGATTGCTTGGATGTCCCATCTATAGCTAATCTCGTCATAGATTCATTGGGATTAAGTCTGTCAGATCATTATTGGATCTGCCCCAAAGATGCGCAGATTCAGTATTCAGAGATCGATCTTTTTCAGAATGAGTACTCCACCCACATAGGTAATGTCCTTTTTGGATGCGATATGCCAGAAACAATTTGCACATATTCACCTGACATAACCACAGATGGCAATCTGATGAAAAGATGGAAGAACATCAACGGAAAACACTGCCTTCTTAAAGCAGGCACAGGCATGAATTCCCAGGAACCGTTCAACGAGATGATCGCATCTATTCTCATGGACTCACTGAGTATAGATCACGTAGACTACTCAATTTCGAAAGAGGCTGGCAGAATTGTCTGCTGCTGCGAGGATTTCGTTGATTTGGATAAGGAACTGATTCCTGCCAAAAGACTGATCGATATCAAGACTCCCGATGCATATCACCAATACATCACCTCTTGTGATAAACTTGGAATCGATATCGTACCCGCATTAGACAGAATGATCGCAATCGATTACATCATTGGCAATGAGGATCGTCATCTGGGTAATTTCGGACTGATTCGTAATCCCGATACTCTCGAGTACATAAGTGCGGCACCTATCTTCGACTGTGGTTCGTCGCTCGGATACAACAGGATGAATTACGATCTTGGTCCCGACATGGTGGTGCCCTGCAAACCATTCTCGGGAGATCACGAGAAACAGAGAGAACTCATAACCGACCTCTCATGGCTGAAATCCGAGGCATTATCCGAAGGAATTGAGAAAGTAGAACAATTCCTTGCAGAGAACGAGATGTATATCTCAACGGAACGTGCAGATGCACTCCTGTCGTTCATCCGCAAACGTAGCGATACACTACTGGCACATCACTGATCAGGCAAGTTTGTATCTCAGAATCGCACCCATTCCGCCCAATGCGGCGAGCTGTTTTCCGGCATCGTGCTCACTGGATACGACGATGAGTTTTCCCTTCTGCTGTTCCACAGCATGGACGACGGAATCGAGGTCCCTCTCCCTGAGGATGGAGTCAAGGACCAGAAGGCTTTCAACGGCACCTGCCAGTGCGGCGTTCTCCACCTCGGCGGGACCATAGGTCGCATTGCCGTTGGTGGCGATGCCCTCCATGAGCTTGTTCACGAGTTCGATCTCGGTTCCCACGGTGGACTCCCTGAGGATGTTGGCACCCATTCCGCTCTTGATGAGTTCGTTGACACCCACCATTCCGCACTGTCCGGTGTGCTGGATGAAGACTTGTCCGAAGGTTCCCTTGGGAAGCTTTCCGATGGTCTCCGCCAGTGCCTCCTTCTCGAATCCGGGTCCGAGCAATACCAGGGGCATGGAGGGGGTTGCGACGTTCTGCAGCTTGGAGATGATCTCGCCGTGATAATCCACGGGCTTTCCCTTCTCGTCGTACTGCTTTCCGGAACGCATGGACCTGACGGTGACGACCTCCTTGAGACCGTATGCCCTGAGGACCGCGACGGTGGCCTCGTCCTGGTCGAGGGATACGAAGACGATCCTGGGTTTGACGGTGTCCTTCTCGGCGGAATCCAGTCTGTCAAGCTGGGTCTGTTTCCAGTGCTTCTTCCTTATCCTGAGCTGTTCGCCGACCTCGATAATGAGGGTATGGTGCTGACCGATGTCCTGGGGACCTTCCTCGATGACACCCAGAAGGCGCATCCTGAGGTTGTCCTGCTCGAACTCGATCTTCTCCACCCTAACTCCGAGCGTCATGCGTTTCTTCTCGGCCCTCTCGGCACGTAGCTTGTCTGCGGCGGCCTCGTCCCTCCTGGTGGTGGATGCGGTGACAAGGTCTCCGGTGCAGATGACGTTGTAAAGGTGCCAGATGTCGTCGTCGGTTTCGGGAAGTACCTTCACTTCGCCGAGTCCTCCGTCCTTTCCGAGAATGCGCATGTTATCCCATAGGTGTCTGGAGTAAATCAATCTTCGGAATCGATAGGTACCTCATCCACTGTTTCGACGAAGATTCCTTCCCTTTCAGTCAGTGTATGGACCTCCTTCAGCTCCGCCAGGGGATCGAGGAACCTGTACCTCAGATTCCTGGTCATTCCAGTGCTTTCGAGGAGGTTCAGGCCGATCAGCACGTTGAGCTTGTTACGAACCGACTGCTGGGATATCATCGGAACCCATCCCGATGCTTCCGCCAGGGTGAAGTCCCTTGTCTCCTTGGCCATGATTGCGATGCGGCGTTCGTTGAGGTCAAGGTCCTTCAGGATGTCCTTCTCGGCGAAAACCTCCACCGCTTCAGTATATGCCTTCAGAAGGGCTTCGGCGAAATACATCACCAACGGACCGTAGTTCTCGGTCTGGTCAGTGTATGCGAGCAGGTCGTAGTACACGCCGGTGCTGGAAAGCAGTTCCTTCTCGAACTTGCATAGCTTTGCATTCTTCAGTCCGAAGGTCTGGATGAGAATCTGGAACAATGTACGTCCGGTGCGTCCGTTCCCGTCACGGAACGGGTGGATGCTCTCGAACTCATGGAAGAACAGAACCGCCGATACAAGCTCGTCATAAGGGGAGTTGTTGAGCCAATCAAGAAGGGATGTCAATTCCTCCCTCAGATACTCCGCAGGGCAGGCAATGAAACATTCCGCTCCGGATGCATCCACCACGGATACCTCCTCGGACCTGAGTTTTCCCGGCGTCGAATGTTCGCTCACTCCGGTCATGAGCAT
>JAKSHV010000169.1 GCA_024399225.1 archaeon
GGTAGGCGTCTTTCTTCTGAATTGCTTTCTTGGGTGCGGGTTTCTTTGCTGCCATTCAAATCACTCCTGTTCCTCTGCAGGCTTGGCTCCGTAGCCGTTCCTCTTCTGGATGTACTCGGGCTCGTACTTCTTGACGTCGTCGACGGAAGTGTAGATCTTTGCGTATCCGACGGTCTTTCCGACTCCGTACTTGGACTCGAGATCGTCGACGATGACGAGTTCCCTCTTGGTGTTGAACTGTTTTGCAAGGTCCTCTGCTACTGCGTTCCTTCCAGGGGTGGATTCCCTGGCGTGGTCGACAATGAAGCAGACTTCAGTCCTGGACTGAAGCTTGTTCTCTCTCTGGTTGGTAATCTCCATTTTCATTTTTACTCCTCCATCATATCAAACAGATGTCTGATGTGTGTTCTCGTGGGACCGTCCGTGTCGACGGCTTTCATCCCTCTCCCGGGCCATCCGTAGATAACCACAGTGTTCTCGGGGGCATATAGGACACATGGCAAAAGTGCCAGGTCCTCCTCCCCTTCGACCCTGATGATCCTTTCGGATTTTCCGGCCAAAGCGTTTTTCACGGCCTCCTCCAGCTCGCGGGTTATTTCCCCCGCAGGATTGGAAACGACCGTCTCCGACAGATTCTCGTTCTTCACGAGGTCTGCGAATTCCGTGAGTTCGCGTCTCTCCGTATATCCATCGTAGATGGAAAGGAGGGGCACGATCCCGTTTTTCCTCATCGTCAGCGAGACCACGTCGCCCACGGCGATGATGAAGTTCTTAGCGTTAAGTGTTTCAAGATCCTTTTCGTGGATATCATATCCGACCGGTTCCTGGAAGACCTCCCTTTTATCCGGAGGCAATCTTCTGCCGGCAGACATGACTCTCAGCGGACCTTGAGGGCATAGGTACCGTTTGCGGTGATGCCCATCTTCTTTGCAATCTCGGATTTCTCGTAATCGACGATTGCGACCATTCCCTGCCAGTCCTTGGTGGTTTCACCGGCGCAGCGGGGACATACGGTCATCTCGGAAACGAAGTTGCAGGATTTGCATGCGTAGTAGATCTGCCTGACTGCCATTACTCTTCGCCTCCCTTCTTTGCATCTGCCTCGATCCAGTCGAGCCTTCCGAGACCGGGCTGCCTCATGGTGAGTCCGATCCTGCTGTCCTGGGGAGTCTTGTCGTCGATGGCCAGACTGGTGATCCTTGCCTTGACCTTGTCTCCGACTGCGAGGAACCTTCCGGATTCTTTTCCGACGAGCCTCTGGTTGACCGCATCGATGTCCACGCGGTCGTCCATGACCTGGCTGACGTGAAGCAGTCCGTCCAGGGGTCCGAACCTTACGAAAGCTCCGAACTCACGGATCTCGATGACGACACCCTCGACGAGCTCTCCGTCCTTGGGAACGTATGCGAGCCTGTCGAATTTAACGGTCTGGTAGACGGATCCGTCTCCGTGGACGATGACTCCGTCTCCCTCTGCCCTTACATTGTCAACGAGAATGGTGAGGCTGCGGTCCTTCTCCATCTTGCCTTCGTAGTACTCGTGGGCGACTGCCTGAACGAGTTCGTTGAAGTCTCCTCCGAGTTTGGAAGGGTGGATCGGGATCTTGCCCTCGGCTTCAGTTATCATGTACATTGAGGTACCTCTTGGATAACGGCAATAACTCTACCTCATATAAAAACCATATCCGTCATTATAGGGTATATATTATATTAGAAAGGACCGATAATTAACGCATAACGGTTGGAAGCTTCCTCGAGGGTGCATTCTTTCCCCGAATCCGCATCGAATACCATAGGTCCCCTGATGGAATCCAGATAGCCCGTACCGACGGTGACGAGGGGATTCACGCACCCTGCTCCGAACACGCGGAAGGCAACCTTTGAACCAGCCTCGCACGTAAGTGCCAGGATGGTATCGTAATCACATTTCATGGTCTTTTTCAGATCCTCGGCAGAGGACATCACACAGGCGGCCTTAGCGGACATCACGGATGCCACCTCGATACCTTCCGAGCGGAGTGCTGTGGCTATCCTCTGCGCCTGCGAACTGCCCCCTACATTACACAGCCTGGCACATGTGTTGCACGTCCATATAAGGACCTTCTTTCCGCGGAGTTCCTCCACAAGTTCGGGAAGCCCGCGGTCGCGTAAGACCATCTGCATTCGTAACGGATCATAGATGCATTCCTCCCTAAAATAACGTGTGTACGCGCGTGCATACCTATATTAACGATGGACTACTGGCAAGGAACAGTGAATTAACATGGCAAAGAACGAATCCAAAAGCCAGGGACTCAAGAAGATCGCAGTCAAAGACATCAAGGCAACCAAGGGAATGACCGTTGACGAGATGCTTACCCAGATGGGAAAATCCGGAGGATTCACCGCACAGAAACTCGCCGACGCCACCGACATCGCCGAGAAGATGATCAAGAAGGAAGGATGTCTCAAGATCCTCTCCTTCCCCGCATGCATCATGGCAACCGGAACCCGCGGAGTCATCGTAGACATGGTCAAGAACCACATGGTCGACGTCATCATCACCACCTGCGGATGCCTCGACCACGACCTCTCCAGGCTCTACGCCGCATACTACAAGGGAGACTTCATGATGGACGACGAGATGCTCAGGGACCACGAGGTCTCCAGGCTCGGAAACGTCCTCGTCCCCGACGACTGCTACGGAACCGTTCTCGAGGACAACCTCCTCCCCATGTTCGACGAGATCTTCGCCGACACCCAGTCCATGTCCACCCACGAGATCATCGACAAGGTCGGAGAGAAGCTCGCGGATGTCAAGGGCCACGAGGACTCCCTCCTCTACTGGGCACACGTCAACAAGGTCCCCATCGTGGTACCCGGAATCACTGACGGTTCCTTCGGATGCCAGCTCTGGATGTACTACCAGACCCACAGGAAACTCAGGATCGACCTCTTCGCAGACGAGCAGATGCTCAGCGAGATGACCAACGACGCCAAGACCACCGGTGCCATCATCATCGGAGGAGGAATCTCCAAGCACCACGTCATCTGGTGGAACCAGTTCCGCGG
>JAKSHV010000017.1 GCA_024399225.1 archaeon
AGTAGTGCCTCCTGGGACCTCCATACCAAGAGATAAGGAAGTACATAGGAATCAGGCTGACCTCCCACATGATGTAGAAGAGGAAGTAGTCTGCTGCGAGGTAAACTCCCATCAGTCCGACCTCAATGGCCAGGAGCAGTGAGTAGAAGTAGTGGGGCCTGTCGGACTCCTTGTAGGAGAATGCGATGACCAGAACTTCCAGCATTGCGGTACGGAAGACCATGAGGATGCTGAGACCGTCGACGGTGAAGATGAAGGACATCTTCAGGCCTGCTGCGTCAATCCATGCAGATTCGAAGTTGAACTGCTCGAGGTTGTTTCCGTTGATCATGAGAACGACGGAGATAGCCAGGGTGATGACGGTGAAGACCAGTGCGACGAGGTTGGCGTATTTCTGCCTGTTTCCGCCCATGAAGAGAGTAACGATTGCTCCGATCAGGGGAACCAGGATAAGTGCGGGTAATACGAGAGAATCCATCAGAAGAGACCTCCGAGCTGTGCGAAGAGGACCACTGCGGCAACGAACAGTACTACGACACCGCCGAGAACGACTGCAGCGTAGGTGTGGAGGTTACCGGACTGGGCCTTGCTCATAAGGTCACCGCCACCGACAACGGAGTTAGAGAGTCCGTTGACGGATCCGTCGATGACCTGCTTGTCGAAGAAGTCAACTCCCTTTGCGATACCGTATCCGAGTTTCCAGGAAAGCTGGTTGTAGAGCTCGGGGAAGTAGTACCTGTTGGAGATGGTCCTGTAGAGAGCGGACTGGCCGTTCTTGTTGAACTTTCCGGGGTTGATGGACTTCTTTACGTACATAAGGTATGCGAGACCGATTGCGACGAAGACGAGTACAATGGTGATGTAGGTCTTTGCGTTGGTGAAGAGCTCAATGAGAACATCGAGTCCAATCTCCCTCTCTCCTCCTCCGACGTAGAAGTTTCCGAACTGGAACCTGAAGGTCATGACGCCTTCCCATCCGAGGAACAGGATGAAACCTGCTGCGAATGCGAAGACTGCGAGGATCATGAGGGGTACGGTCATGTTTGCGGGGGACTCGCCGTGGCAGTGTCCGTGTGCTCCGCCCCTGTAGTTGCCCATGAAGGTCATGAACCACAGCCTGAACATGTAGAATGCGGTCATGAATGCAGTGACAATACCGAGGACCCAGAGGATGACGAAGATAACCTGGGCGAAGTCTGCGGTCTCTTCGAAGACTTCGAAGACGACATCAAGGACAAGATCCTTGGAGAAGAATCCTGCGAAGAGGGGGAATCCTGCAATAGAGAGGGTTCCGACCAGCATGGTGATAGCAGTCTTGGGCATGAGCTTGAGAAGTCCGCCCATAAGGCGCATGTCCTCGGTTCCGTTTGCGTGGATGACAGATCCGGAGCAAAGGAAGAGCAGTGCCTTGAAGAATGCGTGGTTGACCATGTGGAGACATCCTGCAGAGTATCCGAGTGCTCCAGCGGTGAAGAGGTGCATGTTGTCGATAACGACTGCTCCGCCGTCGACGTGCATGGAGGTTGCCATAAGGTATCCTCCTGCTCCGAGGGAGAGGAACATGTATCCAAGCTGGGACAGGGTGGAGTATGCGAGGACTTTCTTGATGTTCATGTTGTTCATAGCCATGGTTGCTGCGAAGAATGCAGTGAAACCTCCGATGACTGCTACGAAGAGCATCATGTTGGGCTCGAGGATGAACAGGGGGTAGCACCTTGCGACAAGGTAGACTCCTGCCTTAACCATGGTTGCTGCGTGAATGAGTGCAGATACGGTGGTAGGTCCTGCCATTGCGTCGGGGAGCCAGTCGAGGAGGGGGAACTGTGCGGACTTACCGATGACTCCACCGAAGATGAGGAGAGCGGCAAGGAACAGCATGTCCTGGTTGGCTGCTGCAAGGTTGTGTGCGTTGAAGACGTAGGAGTACTCGAGGTGTCCGTCCATTGCGAAGAAGAGAACGAAAAGTCCTCCCATCAGGCAGACATCTCCGAGCCTGGTAACGAGGAAAGCCTTCTTTGCTGCAGATGCGGCGTTGTCGGCTTTGTCGTCGCCTTCGGGGTGGTTGAAGCTCCAGAATCCGATAAGGAGGTAGGAGCAGAGACCCATGACTTCCCAGAAGATGAACATCTCAAGGAGGGTGCTGGAGACTGCGAGTCCGAGCATTCCGGTAAGGAAGAGGGCGACTTCTGCGAAGTACCTCCTCTGCCTTACTCCCTGGTCGTGCATGTATCCGAGAGAGTAGGTGAAGATCATAGTGGAAATGAAGGATGCGAAGAGCATCATGAGGCAAGACAGGATATCGATGTAGTATCCGATGGTGATGGTGTATCCACCAAGGGAGAACCAATCGATGCTGTAGGAGTATGCATCAGGATAGTATCCTCCTTCTCCGATAAGACCGGTGTATTCAAGAGTGACGAGGAGCGCAAGGATGAAGGATGCTGCGGTTCCTGCGATTACGAGGAAACCACCCTCATGCATCTTGTGTCCCATTTTGTTTCCGAAGAATCCTACGATTGCAAAGCAGAGTGCAGGAATCAGGGGAATGAGCCAGACATATTGCATGAACATCATTTTACCACCTCATGGACGTAAGATCGTCTGCGCTGGTAGTCTTTCTGACCTTGTATGCGTTAAGGAGGATAGCAATACCGACTGCTACCTCTGCGGCTGCGATGGAAATGGTCATGATAACCATAACCTGTCCGTAGACGTCGCCCATGAAGGCGCTGAACGCGACAAAGTTGATGTTGGCTGCATTGAGCATGAGCTCAGTGCACATCAGGACAATCAGGGTGTTGGGCTTGGCCATGACACCGTAAGCACCGATAACGAACAGGATTGCTCCGAACGCAAGGAAATACTCGAGGGCGATCATCAGTTGTCATCCTCCTCTCTTGCGATACAGATTCCTCCGACCATTGCGCCGAACATGAGTGCGGCGAGGACGAGCATGAGGGGTCCGTACTGTTCGAATACTGCGTAGTTAAGGGTGTTGTGCTTAAGGATAGGCTTTCCATCGGCATCGAGGATCTTGTTTCCGTCAGCATCCTCAACATAGATACTGTTGGTGGTGATGCTGTCGTGGTCCTCGTAGGAAATGGAGTGAATATCCTTAGTAATGCTGGGGTTTGCGTCCCAGTCGTTGACAAACACGCAGGCAACAAGGGTGACAAGCAGAACTGCTGCGACACCAATACCGGCTGCGGCCTTTTTACTCATCATTGATATCCTCCTCGTTGATGTATTTGCGGGTCAGCATGATACTGAACGCAAACAGGATAGTGATTGCTCCAACGTAGACGAGAAGCTGGATGACACCGAGGAACTCTGCTTCAAGGAAGAAGTAGGTTACTGCGACGCAAACGAATACCAGTGAAAGGTAGAATGCGCTGTGAACAGGCAGCCTGTCAACTACGACATAGACGGATGCTGCGATAGCGATTGCTGCGAGCACCAGGAATGCGCAGAAGTCGGGGTTGGACCAAACATAGTTTGCAAAGTCGACTACAGTGTACCATACATCAGAAATAAGTCCCATCAGCAGACCTCCTTAAGGTGAAGTGCGTCCTTAGGACATGCTTCGATACAGTTCTCACAAGTGACACAGGTCTCGTTGTTGATAATGGGCCAGAGAATGGGCCTTCCCTTTGCGTTCTTGCCGTGTTCTTCCATGACAATTGCGTCTACGGGGCAGACTTTCTTACACTTCTGACAGCTGATACATTTAGCGCTCTCGAGTTCGGGGCGGTCGATGGAGGCAAAGTGGTGCCTGATCTCGCCCTTTCCGTTGAGGTAGTCGGACAGAAGGGTGACTTCGTTCTTGACTTTCATTCCCTCGGTGGTGTGCTCGTAAGCAAGCCTGCGGGGACCGTAGATAAGGTCGGAGCGGGTAAACTCGGCGAGCTCAACGATGGGGGAGACGGTCATTGCGTCTACGGGGCAGTACTCTGCACAGTATCCGCAGAAGGAACACCTTCCGATGTTGATCTGGGGCCTGGATACGGTCTTACCCTCATCGTCGGGAGTGTCCACGAGGATGATGGAGTTGCAGACGCACATCTTTGCACACATACCGCATCCGATACACTTGTTGAAATCAAGTGCGGGGCGTCCACGGTAGTTGTCGGGGTTCCAGAGAGCTTCGTAGGGGTAAAGGACGGTTACGGGCCTGTGAATGGTGGTCTTGACCAGGAGCTTGAAGGTCCTGAAGATAGGGCCGACGATCCAGAGGTCTTTCCAGTTCTTGTGCCTTCCATCCCTGTACTTTTCCAAATATTCCATAGTCATCAGTAGATACCTCCGACTTTGAGTGCGAGGACGATCAGAAGGTTGACGACGGACAGGGGCATGAAGACTTTCCATCCAAGGTTGAGGATGGAGTCGGTCCTGACACGAGCGACACCACACCTAATCATAATCATAAGGAAGAATGCGAACCATGCCTTCAGGAGGAAGACAACCTCAGGGATAGGTACCCAGAAGAAGTTGGGTCCGAGATCCTTACAGACCTGCATAAGGTCGATGAAGGGCAGCTGCCATCCACCGAAGAAGAGGATAACGATCATTCCACATGATACGGCTCCCCTCATGTAGTCTGCGAGCATGATAAGTCCCCATTTCATTCCACCGTACTCGGTCTGCCATCCCTCGACAAGCTCGGACTCTGCTTCTGCAAGGTCGAAAGGAGCACGCTCTGCCTCGGCGGTAGAGCAGATGAGGAAGGTGACGAAACCAACGCACATGGGAATGACGAACCAGACGTCCTGCTGAGCGGCGACGATGTCACCGATGTTGAGGGATCCGGCGAGGAGTGCTGCGGTTACGATGATGATAAGCATAGGTACTTCGTAGGAGATCATCATCTCGGCTGCCCTGATTCCTCCGATAAGGGAGTACTTGTTGTTCTGTGCCCATCCAGATACGAGGATGAAGAACGGAGCAAGGGCGTAGAGACCCATGATAATGATAAGTCCTGCGTCGTAGTTGACGACGAACCACCTGCCGGACAGGGGCACCATACAGTCGATCAGAACGGAGGTTCCGATGACGAGTGCTGCAGTCCACCAGTAGGTCATCTTGTCGATACGGGTAGAGTGTACGTTGTCCTTCATGAAGGTCTTAAGACCGTCTGCGACACACTGTACGAATCCCCACATACCGATCATGGTTCCACGGCGGTCCATTGCCCTACCGAGAACCTTACGCTCTTCCCAGAGTGAAATCAGGACTGCGATGAATGCCACTGCAAAGATCACGATCATGAAGATAACGAGAGCGAAGATAACGCAGGTGTAGGGGTCGATGAGCCATGCGGAAACATCGATGTCGTAGCCGTCGATGGTGACGGCTCCGGGGAACAGGAGGTCGAGAAGCCAAGCGATGGCTCCGCCGATGCACTCCCAGATCCTGAGAGAGATGAGGTAGGGAAGGTTCTCAACGCCTGCGCCGAAAGGATATCCGGTGTAGGTGGTGTAGTCCATACCCCAGTTCGCGGTGACATAGTCAATGATACTTCTGTATGCCATCTAAATCACCTGTCAGTCTCTCCGAGACACATATCGATCATAGCCATGATGATCGGGACATCTGCGATCCTGCATCCTTCAAGCAGAGGCTTGGATGCGGATACGTTTACGAAGATAGGGCTGCGGACCTTGAGCCTGTAGGGGTGGTCGGTACCATCGGAGTGAAGGTACATCATAGACTCTCCACGGGGGTCTTCAAGAGTACAGAAAGTCCTTCCTGCGGGGATCTTGGAGGGTACCTTGAGCCTGTAGGGTGCGGACCTTCCGAGGGCCTTGATCTTCTGGACGCACTGCCTGATGATCTTGGTGCACTGGAACATCTCTTCGACACGGACCATGTACCTTGCGTAGGAGTCTCCGCTGTTGATGACGGGGACGTCGAAGTCGACCTGGTCGTAGTTGTCGTAGGGGTTGTCACGCCTGATATCGAAGTCGATACCGGTACCCCTTGCGGCAGGACCGGTGATTCCGAGGTTGGCGCACTGTTCCCTGGTGATGATACCAGTTCCGAGCATCCTGGACATGAAGGTGGAGTTGTTGTCGACGAGTCCGACAATCTCCCAGAGGGCTTTGTCGAAGTGGTCGCAGCACCTTACGAGGTCCCTGAGGAACCTGGAGTGGTCTTCGTCGTTGGGGAGGTCGCAGTCGATGTCGAAGACATCGTTCCTTACTCCTCCGATACGGGGATAGTTGGTAGTAAGCCTGGCACCGCAGAGCCTGACGTTCATATCCATCCAGTACTCCCTTTCCCTGGTAGACCAGAGGAAGACGGTGTAGTTACCGAAGTCGGTACCGACGGATGCAAGCCACATCAGGTGGGACTGGAGACGGTTGATCTCATCAGCTACGATCCTAATGTACTTGGTCTTCTCAGGAACATCAATTCCGAGTGCTTTCTCACAGGTCATACAGAACAGGTGAGTGTAGGTCATCGAAGCAGCGTAGCAAAGACGGTCTGCCATGGGGATGATCTTGGTGTAGGTCCTGTTCTCGACCTCTTTTTCCCAACCACGGTGCAGGTATCCTACGATAGGATCTGCATCGGTTACGATTTCTCCGTCTGCACAGATCTTCAGGGTCCAGAGACCGTGGGAGAAGGGGTGCTGCGGACCCATGATGATCCACATCTTGTCAGTGTCCATGGTGCTGCCGGTGTAGGCTGCTGCCATTTCCTTGGTGACTTCTGCTCCCTCTGCGATTGCCTGTGCGTCAGGGATCTGGGTAATCTTTTCGTCAGTCATTTCACTGTGCCTCCCTGAGCTTGTAGGACTTCCTGAAGGGGAAGAACTCGTAGTTGTCGGGGGTCAGAAGCCTTTCCAGCCTGGGGTGGTTGTCGAAGACAATTCCGTAAAGTTCCCAGGTCTCCCTCTCGTGCCAGTTGGCGCCGCCCCAAACGTCGGAGACGGTCTCGATGTGGAGTTCGTCGTAAGAAAGGTCAACGGTGAATTCGAGAATGACTCCTTTGTAGAGAGTGTAGTTCTCGATGTGGTAGATGACTTCCATCTTCTGCTCTGCATCGCCAAGGTCGTTTCCCATGACGCTGATGCAGTGCTCGAAGCTGAGCTCGTCGCGGACGTAGAGGCAGAGTTCCTTGATGATAGACTTGTCGACCTTTGCCAGCACCTTGCGGGTCTGGGTTCCGGTGACGGTGAGCTTACCAGCGAACTTTGCTTCAAGCTTCGACTTGATCTCTGCTTCCCAGGAGTCCTGATATTCGCGAATCTGTAGATCCATAATCAAAGCCCCTGCTTGTCTTTGAGGAGTACTCCTCTGTTGAAGTAGTCGTCAATCTTCTTCTGGAGAAGCATGAAACCGTCGATCATTGCGTCAGGCCTAGCGGGACATCCGGGGATGTATAGGTCGACGGGAACGATCTGGTCAAGACCCTGGATACAGTTGTATGCATCGTACCAGGGACCGCCCGAGATGGCGCACTCGCCCATGGCGACTGCCCACTTGGGTCCAGGCATTTCTTCCCAGAGCCTCCTGATGTCGGTACGGATCTTCTTGGAGATCCATCCGTTGACCAGGAGAATATCGGTCTGCCTAGGGGATGACCTGTAGATCATTCCGTACCTCTCAGCATCGAAACGAGCGGCGGAAGCCTGTGCCATCTCCAGTGCACAGCATGCAAGTCCCCAGTGAAGGGGGTGCATGGAGTTCTTCATTGCCCAGGACCAAATAGGTCCGGTGAGCTTGTCTATAGTCCTCCTGGCACCAGAGCTGATGAGGTCGTTTATGAGAGCGGTAGACCACGACATAAACTCGTCAGCACTCATGGCGACAGCATGAGGGTAGAGGCTCATATCCATATGTTTTCCTCCTTTTTGAGCGCATAGGTTACACCCAAGAGCATGATTGCAAGGAACAGGAGCATCCATACGGTTGCCATATCGGAAAGTCCGGAAAATGCGAGAGCCCAGATCATAAGGAATGTCACGACCAAATCGAATACCACGAAAATCAAAGCGTATGCGTAGTATTGGAACCTGAACTGGACACGAGCATCTCCGATCGGAACCGAACCGCACTCGTATGTTTCTTCTGTCCACTTTGATGACTGCGAAGGCCTAAGGATCTTCGAAACCATCCATGCCAAAGGCGCAAACCCGAGGCTGATACAGCCTACGAACAATAAAGGCAAATAGCTTGCGATTAGTGACATTAGGCGTCTCGATGGTTTTTTCCTATATAATAAAGGAGTATCGAAAAACAGGCTTTCTTTATATACCTCGGAGAGTGCATGAATATTATTTTCAATTGATATTCTGATATGAATATAGGTAGGTTTTTTAGTCGAAAAAATAGTGCCTGAATCATGTCAGCCAAAATCGGATTCATCGGTGCCGGAAGAATGGCCGGTGCAATGATCGACGGACTCATCGCAAAGAACGTCTACACCAAGGATGAAATCATCGCCTGTGCGCCCAGTGAGGCTACCAGAAACAAAATGACCCAGAAGTGTGGAATCAGGATGTACGAGAAGGCTGTAGACATGGTCGACCTCGCAGACATCATCGTCATCGCAATCAAGCCGAAATACATCGGATCCCTGTTCAAGAACGAGGGCGTTGTTCTGGGAAAGAAGCATCTGGTCATCAGCATCGCCGCGGGCGTCAAGTTGAAGACCCTTCAGAGCTACGCCCCCGAGTCAAGAATCGTCAGGGTAATGCCCAACCACTGCTGCATGGTTCTCGAAGGTGCCGCAGGATTCGTAATGGGTGACGGATGCACCGCAGAAGACAAGAAAAACGTCGAGACAGTGCTCTCCGCCATCGGGCTTGCTGCCGAGGTCAGGGAAGTGGATCTCGATGCAGTCACCGGAATCTGTGGAAGCTCTCCTGCATACCTCTACATGGCCGCTCACGCCCTCATCGAGGCAGGAATGAAGTACGGACTCACTGAAGAGCAGGCGACCGTTCTAGCGGCACAGTCTATGATCGGAGCAGGCAAGATGGTTCTCGAGTCCGGAATGAAGACCGATGCCCTTGTTGATGGAGTATGCTCCCCTGGAGGAACTACTATAGAAGGAGTTAAGGTTCTTCGCGATGAACACTTCGAGGACGCCATGATCCACTGCGTCGACGCATGTGTGAAAAGGTCCATCGAAATGGGCAAAGAGTAAAAGTGCCAGATGGTTAATTCCACCGTGTTCAGACACGGTGGAAGAAACTTCTTAGCAGACCCATACCGACCCTGGGGGCGTTGGTCCAAATGGATCCGGTCTTCCAGTCCAGATCGTTCTTGTCGGTGATGGTAGAGTCCATTAACTTGTAACCGTCCTCCTTGATGGCCCAGAGACGCCTGTCGCGTTCCTCGGGATCGTCAAGCAGGAGTGCCTCGTCGATGGTGTGCATGATGCCGCGGGCCATCTCGGTCCTTTCGTTCCTGTACTTGGCACCCTCCTCGGAAATACGGCCGGCTTCCAGCTGTGCGTTGGTAAGAACGATGGCCGCATCATAGGAGGTTTCCGCGATTTCATCACGGTTCATCCAGATGGTCTCGTAGGAGAGTGTGTGCTTCCAGGAAGGGCTGTCAAGCAGCTTCCTGTGATCCTCGAGTGTACGGGCACGGAGCTTATAACCCCATTTTTCCGGTTCCTCGAAGGCACGGCTTCCGGGATCGACGAAGGGTGCGAAAGGCGAATTGTAGATGAACAGATTGTCGTCCTTCTTGACGCAGTCCCACAGTCTCTTGGCGCCGCGTGCGGAGTCCATTGCGGACTCACGGCTCTGCTGGGGGAGACCGTTCATGAAGAACAAGTCGAAACGGCTGCAACCGCTGTCGAAGGCCGCAGGAAGGGTCTTCTCGATGGCGTCGTTGGTGTATCCTTTACCAAGTGCCAGACGTACAGCTTCATCATAAGAATCAGGGGAGAATTCGATACTCCATCCTGCTCCGAACGCACGGTCTACCTTGCGGAAATATTCTGCATTGGCACCGCTGAATAGCTCGATGACGAAGTGGTTGTCGACGTCGAGTTCCTTTACCTCATTGAGGAATTCCTCGGCATACTTCATTCCGTTCTGCCTGAGGTCTCCAACAACGAAGATGGGGGCCTTCATGTAATTGTGGATGTTCGCTACATCCTCGGCGAGCTTCTTGGGACTTCTGAATGCGGGTTTCTTCCTGCAGACTACCCTGGCGTTTGCGTCGTGGGAACCTCCGCATTCGGCACAGTTGACGGAACATCCTCTTACTGTGAATACAGACGTGAGGGGAGTGCTTGCCCAGGCCTTCCAGGGAAGGCTTCCTACGACATCGAGGGTCTTGATGACCGATTTGATCATTACACCGTAATCGAAGATGACGTCATCCAGGTCATCGAGAACGAAGGTCACTCCGTTGTTGTGCACCTTTCCCTCATTGTCCTTCCAGACCAGGTTGGGGACCTCGGAAAGGTCTCCGCCTTTGGAAAGGGTGTCGAGCAGTTTCACTGTGGGGATCTCGGTGGTGTCCCCACGCATTACGAAGTCGATCTCGGGCCTCTGCATCAGCTCCTCATAGAAGTAGGAGGAAGTGAATCCGCCGAACTCAACCTTCGCGTTGGGGTGATACTTCTTGACAATCTTTGCGAGTTCGATGGCACCGTGCGCGTGGGGCATCCAGTGGAGGTCGATGCCGTAGACGTCTGCCTCTATCCTCTTGATTTTCCTCTCGGCATCGAACTTCTCATCGGCGAGCATCTGACCCGCAATGTTGACGATACGGGTCTTGTAACCGGCCTTGATGAGATGGGCCGAGATGGTCATGAATCCGATGGGGTAGCATTCGAAAACAGGGGATGAGGGAATCACATCGCTGACGGGACCGTAGAAGATAGGTTTCTTCCTGAAATCATATACGGTAGGGGCATGGATGAAGACCATGTCGTAATGGACCATCTAATCAGCTCCCGTAACGCCTGATGCGCTGCTGGTAGGAACGGATCGCACGAAGGAAATCGATGCGCCTGAATCCGGGCCAGTAGATATCGGTGAAATACAGTTCAGAATATGCCAGCTGCCAGAGGAGGAAGTTGGATATCCTGACCTCTCCGGAGGTACGGAGGATAAGATCGGGGTCGGGCATGTCGCCGGTGTAGAGGTGGGAGGAGATCATGCCCTCATTGATGTCATCAACGGCGGCCGCTTTGTTCTCAACTTTCCTTGCGATCTCCTTGACCGCACTGACGATCTCCTG
>JAKSHV010000170.1 GCA_024399225.1 archaeon
TCAGAATGCCATGCAAAGAAGGAATCCTACTATCGCTCCGATGAGCGAGGTGCAGGCGTTGTTGAAGTATTTGCCGATGTAACCGGGATTCTCGAGTGTTGCACCGAGAACACTGTCCATGATGTTTCCGAACATACCTGCTACGACAACAATAAGGAATTTCAGAGAGGATAGGTCGAGATCATAGCCGAAGACCAGGCCCCAGCCGATGGCAGCGAAGAGCAGTGCACCGATGGCGGAGGTCACGGTTCCGTATACGGAGACACCACCGTTGGGTCCGGGTTCGATTTCCTTCAGTGTGGTGATCATATAGGTCTTCTTGGCCCATATCCCTGTCTCGCTGGCCACTGTGTCGGCAGTGGATACCGCAAGGGCGGACAGGAATGCCACGGCAAGGTATGATGAGTTCTCGCCGGTGACTGCATATGCCAGTGCTACTGCGGTAGGGATGATTCCGACACCTAAAATATTCATGACATGTCTTTCACCTTTCTTACCTTCCTGGAAACCGCGTTCCACTTTTTCTTTCAGTCTCCATTTGGTAGCAATGAACGCCACTATGGGGAAGGTGAAGAATGCGAGCACCCACCAGATGTTGGTGCAGAATCCGATAATCAGAGAGAGAACGTATGCCAGAACGGAGGCATGAGAGGTCATCAGGTTTTTCTTGTAGGCGAATAGTGCCAGCAGTAACGGAACAATAAGGACTGCGGCAATTTCGACTATATTGTTCATGGTTGCACCGTCGCTTTTCAGCGGAGTTTTTCAAGGAGTTTGGTCGCATCGGAGATGCATTCCGCACGGTCGGTCTGAGGCAGATACATGACCTTTCCCTGGGGGTAGAGGGTGACCTCCTTTCCTTCCCATTCATAGATCAGCATCATCTCATCCTTCTGCTTGATTGTGCAGCCTTCTGCCTCGAGGATCTTTGCCGCACGCTCTATGTCGATGTCGAGTATATCGACGGAGATAGCCATGAGGGCCTGTCCTCCGCATAGGCGTGCGGTTGTGAATCTCATCTCAGGGACCTCATTAGTTCAGCGGACTTCCTGTGGAATTCTTCGATTCCGCACATGTTGTCCACCATGTGGTCTGCAAGTGCCAGTACGTTTCCGACACCCCAGGAAAGCTCTCTATTGTCCCTCTCGTTGAACTCCTCGAGATTGGCGGGTGCATCAGACCTCTGTCTCTTCACGATCCTTTCGAACCTGACGGAGGGGGAGGCATAGATGCCTACGATGACCATGTTTCCTCCGAGGTTCTTGAAGGTGTTGACCTCGTCCATGCTTCTGCAGCCATCGATGATACAGAGGTCACTGTTGATCCTCTCCATGACTCTCTTGGCCCAGATGTCGGCACCGTGCTCCTTTCTCTCGTTGCCGGCGAATTGGCCCACTGACAGGCCTTTCGCCTCGGCATCGGATGCCGCATAACATTCCCTGACGACGTCACCCATTCTGATAAAGGGCACACCCTCGTCCATTCCTGCAGAGAGGAATTCCTCTTTTCCCGCACCGGGCATGCCGGTGACGACGATCATCTTCATGGAAATCAGAGCAGGTTGTCTGAGATGTTCTGGAGGACGCGGTCGCAGTAGACACACCTGAGTTTCGGAGGGTTGCGTACCTCGACGAAGAACTTGGGGTCTACGGGTTCTCCTTTGTTGGTGATGCAGTTGGGGTTGCTGCACCTGACGAGACCGACGATCTTGTCGGGAAGTTCTACGTTGAACTTCTCGGCGACGTAGTAGTCGCGGATGATGGAGATGGTAGCGTTGGGTGCGATGAGTGCGATCTTGTCGACTGCCACCTGGTCGAGTTCCATGTCCTCGAGTTTGATGAGGTCCTTCCACTTCTCTCCTTCCTTGGTGGTTGCGACGTGGATTCCGATGCTGATGCTGGAGTCCACATTGTTCTCGTTGACACCGAGGATCTTCAGGACGTTGAGTGCCTGTCCGTCGGTGATGTGGTCGATCACGGTTCCGTTCCTGATCGGGGGGATCTTGATATCGTCTACCTGGGGTGCCATCACATTTCACCTCCCATGAGTGCGCAGAGGATTGCCATTCTGACGGGAACTCCGTTGAATGCCTGCTGGAAGTATCTTGCGTGGGGAGTGTTGTCGACCTCGGTCGCGATCTCGTTGACCCTGGGGAGGGGGTGCATGACGATCATGTCCTTCTTTGCGCTCCTGAGGGTTGCATTGTCAATCCTGTATGTGCCGGCGACCTTCTGATACTCTGCGGGGTCGGGGAACCTTTCCTTCTGGATCCTGGTGACATAGAGGACGTCTGCCTCTTCAACGGCATCTTCAAGGGTGCTGGTCCTGATGGGGTTGCATCCCTTGGATTTGAGAACGTCGACGATATCCTCAGGCATCTGAAGGCTCTCGGGTGCAACAAGGGTGAGTTTGACACCGAACATGGTGAGGGCCTGTGCCAGGGTGTGGACGGTCCTTCCGTACTTGAGGTCTCCGACAAGAGCTACGTTGAGTCCGTCGAGGGAACCTTTGACCTCTCTCATGGTGAAGAGGTCGAGAAGCATCTGAGTGGGGTGGGATCCCGCACCGTCTCCCGCGTTGATGACGGGTTTGGTGGAGACATCCGCTGCAAGTCTAGCGGCGCCCTCGTAGGGGTGCCTGAGAACGATGGCGTCGCAGTATGCGTTCACCATCCTGATTGTGTCCGCAAGGGTCTCGCCCTTTGCGATGGAGGTCATGGACATTTCGGAAACGTCGATGACATTGCATCCGAGCCTGTATGCCGCACTCTCGAAGGAGAGCTTGGTACGGGTGGAGGGTTCGAAGAAAAGATTTGCCATGATCTTGCCGTCGAGGGCACGCTTTACTTTTTCTCCTTTTGCGTAGGGGACCATTTCCTTGGAGAGGTCAAGAATGTATTCGATCTGTTCCCTGTCGAGGTCGCGGATGGATACAAGGTCCTTGTCAGTGAAATCCATAAAACCGAATATACGGTATCATCGTTTAAACGTTGCACTGGTCCTTATGTTACGCGCGTAACACCCCTTATATATGGACCGATGATTAGT
>JAKSHV010000171.1 GCA_024399225.1 archaeon
GATCCCATGAACATCTTGAATGCTGGCACATGAGGCGCGAGAAGGGATACGGGACAGTTGGGGGTCACTGCGGCGAACACACCGTAGTCCACGAACGCTCTTCCTTTCAGGATGCGTTTCTTGTCCAGAAGGGTCTGCACATCAGATACCGGGGGTTTGGTGTTGGGCATGTCCAGAACACAGGTGACACCACCGCAGGCGGCCGCAGAGGTTCCGGTTGGGAAATCCTCCTTGTGGGTAAGTCCGGGGTCGCGCATATGTACATGAGGGTCCATGAATCCGGGGAGGACCGTGATGCTCGTTCCGAGATCGATACGTTCATCTCCGCCGGAGACCTGTTTTCCCACTGCGACGATCTTTCCCTCGCTGATACCTACTTCGGTATAACGGAGTTCACCGTCAACATACATCCTGCCGCAGATCACCTGTTCCGGATCCATCGTATCATTTCCTTACGATCTCGCCGTTGGGCTCCTTCTCGGCGAAGGTGATGCCCTGGAACTTCTTGAAAGTGAGAGCGCAGGACTTCCATGCATCGTTCTGCATTCCGGCCTTCATACAGATGTTTGAAAGGTATTCCTCTGCGGTCCAGTTCTCCTCAACGGGGACCTGGGGGAGATAGAGTGCGTTGCGGCAGAGTCCTTTGTTTCCGCGTCCGTATTCCATGATGAGTCCATCCTTTCCGATCTCGATCTTGGACATCAGTTCGGCAGTGGTCTCGTACTCGATCAGTTCGGGCTCGGTGAGGAAGGTTACCTCGAAGACCACTTTGGGCACCTGGGAGTTCTTCAGGGGAGGGAACCTCTCGTCGTAACAGACTCCCCTTGCGGAAAGAACGAGGGAACGTGCAAGATCGAAAGGAGGCTGGGGATATCCGATGCATCCCCTGAGAAGTCCGGATTTGGCTTCGTTGATGCTAACGAAAACACCGGTCTTCATTTTCTCGAAACCAGCGGGAATCTGGACGTTAGGTTCCATGCCGGAAGTCTCTGCGTCTGCTGCTGCACGTGCGGCCTTGACGGCCATAATTCCATCTTCAAGAGAGATCATTTTTCCTTTCCTCCTTCTTAATAGGGGTAATTGTGATTTTACGGACATCGCCAGGTGTGGCTTCGCCCGAAGCGGGTTTCTTGGGACAATCCTGGTTCTTGGAACAGAACTCCTTGTTCTTGTTCAGGTCAGCAGCTGCAACTGCTTCCTTCAGACTGTCGGGCAGGGGTGCTGCACGAACGAATGCGTTGAGGGCCATCCAGAACTCGAGTCCGGCCCCGACAAGATGTTTCTGGAAGTGCTCGTCGGTGAAGGGGCGGAAGAACTCATCGAATCCCTCGTTCGCCCTGGCCCTTGTCCTCTCCCTGAATTCCCTGAACTCCTCGCGGTCCTCCTCATAACAACGCCTGGCATACTCCCTGCTGCGGCGTGCCTTGGCACGGATGCGGTCGAACTCCTCTTCCATCAGGTCGTAGAAGTAATCGGCCTGTTCGCGTCCGTATTTGACGGCATGGTCACGTGCCTCCTCGTACGCCTCCTCGGTGCAGATCCTTGCATCGATCATGTCGGAATGTAACTGGTCCGCCCTGACGAATGCCATGCGCCTTGCCTTCTCTGCTTCGAACGCGGTGCGCATCTTGGCCTCGAATGCGGCCCTTTTGGCCATCTCCTCGACATACTTCAGGTCACGGCCTCCGGAGGATTCCTTCTCCTTAGCAAGGATCTTCTCGATCATTTCCCTGTTCTCATCATAGAACTTCTGGGTCTCTTCATCGTATTTCTTTTCATCACTCATTCTAAGGCCTCCTGAATTTCACATACAGGCATTCATCTCCGAATTCGGCACCGATGAGTTCGGCATCGGCAAGGGTCATCGGCAGGGAGACGGTGCGTCTCTGGCTGCCGACGGTCAATATGATTGTGTTCTCCTGTCCTTTGAACAGACCGATCTGGTCCTGCTGTACGAAAGGCATCTTGATCTTCAACATGTCCACTCCGTCATCGGTTGTACTGAAACTCATGGGGCTTTCCGAAGAGTACACATCGATGGGGTCGGAGTCTCCGAAGAGCATGTCTCCGAGGAGTTCCAGTTTCTCCACACCCCTCATCTCGGTCCTGAGCATGTTGGCAGAGAGAATCTTGAGAGGATCGAAGGCCTCATGGATCATCTCCATGTACCCTTTCTGTTCCTCGAGCTTGGTCTTCATGAATTCCCCGTCGGCATCATCGGGAATGACCTTGTTAACGACCAAGGCCTCGACGTTTTTGTTGTAGAGACAGAGATATGCATATGAACGTCTGGTTTCATTAATCGCCATACGCTCGGGATTGAGAACCAGTCTAACAGTAGTGTTGGAAGAATCATCGAGAATGGCCTTGACATCGGTCATCTGATCCTTGAGATCAGAGATGGTGTTCATGACCTCCTTGGTAGGAAGCGGGAAATCCACGATCTTTCCTACAGTGAAACGGGCAATTCCCATGAGCCTGTTGATCATTGAGAATGCCTTGTCAAGATACCAGTTGGAGACGTCGGGGAAGCTCATCAGCCTAAGGGTCTCTCCGGTGGGTGCAGTATCCATGACTACGACGTCATAGCTGTTGTTCTGTTTGAATGTGAGCACATAAAGAAGGGCGGCGACCATCTCCATTCCGGGGAATATTGCCATCTCCTCCGCGGAGATACCGTCGATGCCCTGGGACATCATGAAGGCAGACATATAGTCCTTAATAGCGGACCATTTGGTCCTCATCTCATGGATGATGTCGAGTTCGAATGCATCCAGATTAGGTGCAACGTTGACTATATCGGGACCGAGTTCCGTTCCAAGCGAATCACCCAGGGAATGTGCGGTATCGACACTCATGATGATCGTGCGATGACCTTTCTTGGCAAGCCTCAGAGCAGTTGCCGCGGACACGGAGGTCTTACCGACTCCGCCTTTTCCGTTATAGATGATCAGCCTCATAGCCAGTACATCGCAACCGAACTATAAAGACAGTCGGAAAAGAGC
>JAKSHV010000172.1 GCA_024399225.1 archaeon
TGGAGAGGGAGGCCCGTATCCGCATCAGACGTTCCAGGAACCAGTGCATCCGTGTAATCAGGATGAATGATGGTTCCCTTTCTATGTCCGTGCTCACAGCCGACGGCGGACAGGAAGCACCGGTCATGTCCATGCCTATAAGGTCCGTCCATGAGAAAGACGGATTCCTTGACGTCTACGGTGACGACGGAGTCTTCGTTCATCTTCGTATCGATGAGAACCCTCCCGAGACCACATTGGCGGAGGAGTTCGAGAAGGCCGCGGCCGATATCCGTGAGAAGATCGGGAGGGATAGATGATGGACGTCCGTATTCCGGTTATCGGCGTATTGGCAGTCGTACTTGTGATCCTCGGTGCTTCAATCCTGCCCACCGCCATCGAGAACGGAAAGGTCGATACCGTTCCCTTGAGATATGATATTGTCATCGGCGACAAGATTGTCTATGAAGAGCATATCTCCACCACTCCCGAAGATGTGCTGACCATAACCTATACAGTCATTGATATCCTGGGGAACGGACAGTATCGTCTGAGTGTCGAAGGTAGGGAACCCTTTCCATTCACTATTGACCTGGATTCCCAGGCCTTCCGCGAGCTTCTTACAGTAACCGAGGCGACCAGCATCCTTAGAGGCGTCGAAACCATCTCCACAGCATTCGGAGAACTGCGCTGTGCCAAGTACTACACGATGATAGACAGCACACAGAGCACATCGTATTGTGACTATCGCGGCCTCGTACTGCATAAGGAACAATATAATCCCGAATCCGGACTGACCATGATCACTGATCTTGTCTTCATTTCCATGTATATCGGAGATGAAGGGGAGTAAACTCCCCCATACTCGACAGATCATCCGTAGATGGGATCCCTCTTCTGAGTCTGTATGGGTCTGTACTCCTCCTCCCCTTCGGACTTCTTTTTCTCGGAGACCGGGGCACGACCGGTCTGGGCATAGTTCAGGATGTCCAGAAGGTCCTGGGGGTTCACGGTGCTCTTCATGGTTTTCAGTACTTCTCTGAAGTCCTCCATGCAGAGTCCCTCCTTTCCGCCGTTGATCTCGATCATCGCCCTTCTGACCTTCGCCCTCTTGCAGAGTTCGGCGACATCTGCTCCGTTGTAACCGTGGGTTGCCTTTGCAAGCTCGCCGTACCTGATACCTTTCCTGGGAAGTTTCTCGAGGTTCTTACGGATGATATGTTCTCTAGCTTCCTCATCGGGGAGAGGGACGAGGATCTCGGTGTCGAACCTTCCGGACCTCTTGAGGGCGGAGTCGAGCGCCCAGGGGCGGTTGGTGGCAGCGAGAACGAGGAGCCTTCCCTCGAACTGTTCGATGCCCTGCATCTGTGTCAGGAGCTCGTTCACCATGGAGATCCTCCAATCGCGGTCGGAGGAGTTCCTGGACAGTCCGATGGAGTCGAAGTCATCGAAGAAGATGACTGCGTTTCCTGTGGCCCTGGCACATTCGAAGAGGTTCCTGATCCTCTCTTCGTTCTCTCCGACATACTTGGCGAGGATGTCGGATGCCTGGACGGGGAAGAAGGCGGCTCCGAGTTCGGAAGCGACGGCCCTCGCCATCATGGTCTTTCCGGTTCCCGGGGGACCGTACATGAGGATTCCGGAAGCGGTCGCGATGCCGTACTTCTTGTAGACCTCGGGGTGCTTCGCAGGCATGACGACCCTGTTGATGATATCCTCCTTGAGTGCCTTGTTGCCTCCGATGTCATCCATGGAGGTTCCGTGGATGTTGGCGGGGGTGAACATGGGCTGGGGTTCCATGCGCCTGCGGAGGAAGCTGGGGAGTCCGATGCCGAAATCATCCTCTTCGATGAGGTCCTCGGAATACTCGCTCTCCCTGACGAACTCTCCCTCCTTGCGGAGGTCGTAGTTGTATCCGTCGATCTCGTCCTTGGCAAGCTCGTTACCCTCCTCGTCGAAGAACCTGTAGGGCAGCTCTGCCTTCATTTCCGAAGGGATCTGCAGGCGGTTAAGGTTGATCAGCGCCTCCATGCATCCCTCGGGTACATCCTGCAGGTCCTGGGGGAGGTCAACCATCTCGATGTCCTCGCATCCCTGGAAGCAGCAGCTTCCGAAATGCCTGATGTCGCCCTGGATCATGAGGGCGTTGGACCTGCGGTTGGGCCTCACATAGAGCAGGGTCATGCTTTCCGTGTCGACGAGGGAACCCTTTCCGGTGAACTTCTTCTGGTTGCGGGAGACGCTGAAGTCGCCGATGCATCTACAGTCCATGAATGCGTCATCGGCGATGGTCTTCAGCCTTCCGGGGATGGCAAGGATACGGAAGTTGTCACATCCCCTGAATGCCTGGGGAAGGATCTCGGTGGTGTCGAAGTAGAGCTCGCAGGCCATGTCGTGACCTCCGCCCGCATAGGCTACGAGCTTGCTGTCGAGCCTCTCGTAAAGTCCGGCCCCATAGTTCATGTACTTGGGGTTTCTGGACCTGAATTCGAAGCTCTTGATGCTCCTGCAGAATCCGAAGGCCGCGGTTCCGATGTGAGCCAGGGTCTGGGGGAGACCGTTCAGCTCCGCTTTGCTGCAGTGGAGGAAGGCCTCCTGTCCGATGGATTTGAGCCCGTCGTTCAGGTCGATCTTCTTAAGGCTGCTGCAGTTGCGGAATCCTCCGTTGCCGATGCTCTCGAGGTTGTTGGAGAATTCCACGGTGGCGAGATTGATGCAGTTCTCGAAGGCACTGTCTCCGATGAAGCGGACGGTGTCGGGGATTCTGACTTCCTTGACCTCGGTGAGGCCCTTGAAGGCGTTCTCGCCGATTCCCACGACGGGTTTCCCGTCGACCTCTGCGGGGATCACCGGTACGTGGACATCCTCTCCGCGTACGACGATCATTCCCTCGTCGAAGGTTCCGAATTCGAATGTGCTGATCTCGATAGGGTCAACTGTTGCTGTGTCTGTCATGTGATACCTCTTCGGTGATTGATTGTGAAGTCCAGCGCTTACGCTGGCACTGTTTGTTTCAAT
>JAKSHV010000173.1 GCA_024399225.1 archaeon
GGCCCGTCGTCTCCGACAGGAAGATCTCTGTAATAGACACCGTTCCGGCCATGACGCTCCCCGAGCTCAAATCCGGGAAGGAAAGAGGAAAGGTCATCGTCGTGGATGCGTTGGGAATGAACAGAAGAGTGTTCAACGCCGGATTCATCGAGTTCTGCAAAACGCCCGGTAACGAGCTGTGGCTGGTGGAACCCATCTATGACGATGCGGATGTCCTCGATGCGTTCCTGGGATATGCGGACAAGATCATCTTCCCTTACACCGACATAAGGAGGGATGCCGTCCTGAAGGATATTCTCGAAATATCGGACAACTGCATCCCCCTGCTGGTCTGCTCAAAAAGAACCTGCAACGGCAAAGACCCAGTAGATCTTGTAAGGATGCTTTCGGAGACCGGATTCCATAACATAATGGTCGCGGATATGGATGGTTCCGTGTCCCCCGAAACATGGGAGAACATGCTCGATGAGTGCGGAGGGTTGATTTCCTACAGCCCCTTCAGGACCATCGAGACCGAATGCCACATCCTAGCCAAGGACCTTTTCCCGCTCAGGCACGAGTGAGGTCTACCATCTCTTTTGCGAAAAGCGAGATCCTCTCATCCTGGTTGATAGGCTCATCAGTTCCGCCGATGCACAGTTCCCCGAGCCATTTCATGCCGACGGTGTTCGCTGCGGATACCATCTCCGAACGAGCGTTGGTGAACTTGGGTTCGGGGCTTCCGCCACACATCATCGCACATGCGAACTTCGGATGGTCGGCCTTCGAGAACCAGAACGGATTCAGACGGTCGATGAACCTCTTCAGAATCGACGAAGGGCCGCTGAAACGGATGGGAGTGGCCATCACCACCATGTCCACGAATCCGAGCACGGAATACATCGCGGACATGTCATCCTTGATCACACACCCCTTGCCCGATTTGCAGGAACAGCACCCGTTGCAATCCTCTATGCACATGTCCGACAGCTCCACCAATTCGGCATCGTGTCCGTCGGAGGAGACCGCGGATTGGAACTGCTGGCACATGTGGTACGTGTACCCATCGCTGTTACCGCTGGCACATAGAATGAGGATTTTCACAGCATTCCTAACGACGTGACACATTTTTATAGATTTCAGCAGATATGGATTTCGGTATTGAATATGGAAGAGGATTTCCTGAAAGTCAGGGCAATGAACTTCCCCCGCAGCATCATTCTAGGCCACGGGGTTATCGCCCAGACCGCGGACGTCTGCCGTTCCCTCCTGTTCGGACACGAGGGAATCATCGTAACCGGCGGACAGACATACGACGCAGCCGGAAAGGCTGTCGAGGACCAGCTCACCGACGCAGGCTATGCCATGTCGAAGGTATTCATCGGCAGTCCCGACCAGGAGAACATCGACAAGGCCATCGAGGCCACCAGGAAGGCGGATGCAAAGTTCATCCTCGCCATCGGTGGGGGAAGCAAGATCGATGCCACCAAGATCGTCTCCAAGGAGACCGGGCTCCCCTTCATCAGTATCCCCACATCTGTCGCTCACGACGGAGTATGTTCCGACAGGGCATCCATCAAGAGTCCCCAGGGAACCCCTCTTACCGTGCCCGCGACTCCTCCTACCGCGATCCTCGGAGACACCGAGATCATCTGCAAGGCACCATTCAGGTATCTCGCATCCGGATGCGCGGACGTCATCTCCAATCTCACCGCACTGAACGACTGGGACTTCGCAAGGAAGATCAAGGATGAGGTCTTCAGCACCTCCGCCTACGCCCTTTCCAAGTATGCAGCGGACAGTATCCTCAACAGTGCACCCCTCATCAAACCCAATATGGAAGACGGCGTATGGCAGGTCCTCAAGCCCGTCGTCGCATCCGGTACATCCATGTGTATCGCGGGAACCTCCAGGCCCACCAGCGGTTCGGAGCACATGTTCTCCCACGCACTCGACCTGCTGTGCCCCAACAAGAAGTCCATGCACGGAGAGCAGTGCGGAGTCGGCTGCATCATGATGATGAGTCTCCAGGGCGGAAACTGGAAGCAGATCCGTGACGCACTCAAGACCCTCGGTGCACCCACAACCGCATCCGACCTCGGACTCTCCGACGAGGATATCATCGACGCTCTCGTAGCGGCCAACAAGGTCAGGAAGGAAAGGTTCACCATCCTCGGAGACGGTGGACTCACCCGCAATGCGGCAATCAACCTGGCACGTTCCACAGGAGTCATCTGAAATGGCAGACAAAGTACTAACACTGGTCAGCACGGAGCTTGCGGAGGAAGGCAAGAAGTTCATCTTCATGGGCGGACACATCGAGTGCACCGACTGCAAGTTCAGCAACCTCTGTCTCAACCTCGAGAAGGGTCAGAAGTACAAGGTCGTCAACGTCAGGAAACCTGTGCACGACTGCGGACTCACCGAAGGAAAGGTTCAGATCGTCGAGGTGGAGAAAGACAAGAGGTCGGTCTGCGTCGACAAGAAATACGCCATCGACGGAGCTGCCATCACGTTCTTCCCCTCCGGATGCGGACAGATCGGCTGCAAGCACTTCCACCAGTGCAACCCCGACGGAGTCGAGAACGAGGATAAGATCAAGATCGTCGCCCTCGGCAAGAAGGCGGAATGCGTCATCGGCCAGAACAGGGTCGTCGTAGATCTCTGATTCTCATTGCGATTGCAGTCAAACCACTTTATTCACTTTTCTATTATGTTCATTTTCCAAGATTTTATATTCATTGAATATAATAATGAATACAATGAATATAATCATGGAGCAATTGGATATTAAAAATCTCAAGGAAGGCGTGGACCTTGAGATCAAAAAATGCAAAGACAAGCTCCCCCGCAGCTTCTGGGAGACATATTCATCATTTGCCAATACCTTTGGTGGAACCATAGTTCTGGGAATCGATGAAAAGAACAACATGGATAACACAGGAGTATCGGATCCCGACAAGGTCATTCAAGAGATCTGGGACATAGTAAACAACC
>JAKSHV010000174.1 GCA_024399225.1 archaeon
TGCACACTTCTCCACCATCATGCGGGCGATGCCCTGTCCCCTCATGGATGGGTCCGCGACGGTGTGTTCGATGTCGAGGACGCAGTTGTCGATGGAGTAGGTGAGGTAACCCACCTCTTTTCCGTCGCACATGGCGGAGATCCTGGCACAGCACCTTTTCTGAATGATTTCGATTTCCATGTCAGGACCTCCTGTTATTGTTTTTCAGGCCTTCTTCTTTGCCTGGTCTGCGACTGCCTTCTCTTTGGCCGCGAGGGCCTCCTGGTCTCCGAGGTACCTCTTTCCGATGACCTTCATATCGTCGTCGAACTCGTAGACAAGGGGTGCACCGGTGGGGATGTTGACCTTGATGATCTGCTCGGAGGTGAGTCCGTCGAGGTATTTCACGAGGGCGCGGAGGGAGTTTCCGTGGGCGGCGATGAGGAGTTTCTTTCCTGCCTTGATGTCGGGGACGATGACGTTCTCGTAGAAGGGAACGACACGCTCGACGGTGATCTCGAGGCTCTCTGTGAGAGGGTGTCCGGCTGCGGGGGTTCCCTCGTACCTCTTCTCCTTTCCGGGGTTCCTCTCGTCATCCTCGGTGAGTGCGGGGGGACAGACGTCGTAGGACCTCCTCCAGAGGGTGACCTGCTCCTCTCCGTACTTCTCGGCGGTCTCGGCCTTGTTGAGTCCCTGGAGGGCACCGTAGTGCCTCTCGTTGAGCTCCCAGTGCTTCTCCATGGGGATCCAGTCGAGCTCCATGTTGGCAAGGGCGGTCTGTGCGGTGTGGATGGCACGCTTGAGGTAGGAGGTGTAGCACTTGTCGAAGGTGAATCCCTCGGATTTCATGAGGATACCTGCGGCTTTCGCCTCTCCCCATCCTTTTTCGGAAAGTTCCACATCGGTCCATCCGGTGAAAAGGTTCAGTTTGTTCCACTCGCTCTCTCCGTGTCTGATAAGCACAAGCTGCTTCATTTGAATCACATCCGGCACTGGGCCTTAATGTTCGGCATTATGCTCTGTTTGTCTATATAACCGATGCTAAGTTTTTGTATTCAGAACTCTATTTGTTTTTTAATAGTGATGACATGGGATTCGTAATCGTCATTCTCGCAATCTTCCTGGTCTTCATTATCATCATCTTCGCCACCAGCGGAGTGAAGATCGTGCAGCCCTACGAACAGGCAGTCTACATGAGGCTCGGAAAGTTCGTAAGGGTCCTCGACCAGGGTCTCAACATCGTAACCCCTCTGATCAGCACCGTCATCAAGATGGACCTCCGTACCGAGGTCATGGATGTCCCCAAACAGGAGGTCATCACCAAGGATAACTCCCCCATCTACGTCGATGCTATCATCTACATCAAGGTCACCGACCCCAAGAACGCATTCTTCGAGGTCACCAACTACCGTCTCGCCACCGTGAACCTGGCACAGACCACCCTCCGTTCCATCATCGGACAGATGGACCTCGATGAGATCCTCTCCTCCAGAGAGAACATCAACATCCAGCTCAGGGACATCCTCGACGAGAACACCGACAAATGGGGTGTCAGGGTCGAGAACGTCGAGATCAAGGAAGTCGATCCCGCACCCAAGGTCAAGGAATCCATGGAGGAGCAGACCTCCGCCGAGAGGAAGAGGCGTGCAGCCATCCTCGAGGCAGATGGTAAGAAGAGATCTGCAATCATGGAGGCCGAAGGTAAGAAGAAATCCTCCATCCTCGAAGCCGAGGGTAAGAGACAGTCCATGGTCCTCGAAGCCGAGGGTAAGAGGCTTGCAACCATCCTTGAGGCCCAGGGAGAGGCACAGAAGCTCAGGATCCTCTCCGTCGGTGCCGCATCCATGGATTCCAAGGCTCTTTCCATCGTATCAATGGACACCATCAAGAGTGTCAGCGACGGACAGGCATCCAAGATCTACTTCCCCCTCGAACTCACCAAGATCGTCGACGGAATCTCCGAGTACATGGGTTCCACCAAGAAGGTCGAGGACCGTGAGGTAAGCGACATCCAGGGAATCACCGCAGCCGTCGGAAACCCCGACGACATCCTCGGACCCATTCCCACCCAGGCCGACATCAAGGCGCAGACCGCCGCTTTCGACAAGGCCATCCAGGAAGAGGTCTCAGGCGAAGAGATTCCCTCTGAAACGAAGGAATGATCATGGAAGAGCTGTACGTAGCCATCGGACTCATTATCATCGGACTGATCCTGATAGTCGCCGAGACCAACGTCCCCGGCGCATACATGATCATCCCCGGTCTCGACCTGCTTGTGATCGGTATCTACGGATGCATCGTCCCCGAACTCCTGTTCACCTGGTACACCGTGGCCATCGCGATCATACTTACGATCCCCGTGGTAATCGGTACCCTGGTACTTTACAGGCGTCTCGGAGGTCCCGCACCCCCGTCCACCACCGTCACCGGTTCCCTGATAGGTAGGTCCGGAACCGTCGTCGTGGCAACCGTCCCCGGAACCCTCAAGGGCAAGGTCAAGATCGGATCCGACACCTGGAGTGCCGATTCCGACGAGGCCATCGAGACCGGTGCCGTGGTTGTCGTGGAATCCAGCGAAGGAGTCCACGTTCACGTTAAGAGAAACTGAAATTCCTTACTGCAGCATCGCGATGAGTTCTGCGGTGCTGCGGGCTACTTTTTCCTTGAGCATTCCGGAGATCATCATGTTGTCGATGCCGTATTCGGACACGCGGACATCGGTCTTGATGCCGTAGACCTTCTTGCCCCTGGCATATGCATAACCGAGCTCGACGCATGCAC
Organism: archaeon; assembly: GCA_024399225.1. Classification (GTDB taxonomy): domain Archaea; phylum Thermoplasmatota; class Thermoplasmata; order Methanomassiliicoccales; family Methanomethylophilaceae; genus Methanomethylophilus. Next base: position 2,761 of record JAKSHV010000174.1, read on the forward strand.
CTTCGTCAGGTATGCGTCCGTCGAGATTGAACACGAGGATATCGCAGGAGTCGAGAAGTTCCAGATCCGCTAAGAAGACCCTTTCGGACGCCTCTGAAGCATAATCGGGGTCGTCCATTCTGGACGG
>JAKSHV010000175.1 GCA_024399225.1 archaeon
CCGGAAGGGCCGGACACAACATCACCAACGGACACGTCTGCCAGATGGCACGTGCAGTCGGAGCAAAGATGGTCATCGATTCCGACACCCACCAGCCCGAGAATCTCATGGATGATGCCGCAGCGACCGTTGTCGCACGCGGTGCAGGTCTCACTGAGCAGGAAGCGGACATCGCCCTGCACAAGACCCCCTTCGAGTACACCAAACACCTCTTCTGAGGTCTTTACCGGGGAGGAATCCCCGGCCAATCATTCTGTCAACGATTCAAGTAATTCGGAATTGATGTAGATCTTTCCTTTTCCAGCCTGCTCTCCTTTCAGAATACCCATTTCCTCTAGTTTCTGCAGATAGTGTGTGGCCGTGTTCCTTGATGCGATCCCTGCATCGACTAGGTGTTTCGGACGGATACACACTTGGGAGTACAGGAGACAAATCAACTCCTTGGAACACCACTTTTCGGAAGAAAGTTCACAGTTGCTCTGTAACGACTCCCTTATCCTGTTTATCAATTCGAAGATATGATCGGCACTATTTCTGATTCCCTTGAGCAGATAGTACACGAAACTTTCCCAGTCGCCGTCACGTTCCAATAATCTGAGATAGCGGTAGTATCCTCTGCGGTTTTCCCATATGAATCTGCTCAGATGAAGCACTGGTCTGCGCAGAAGACCGTACTTCTGCAACAATGCATCTATGAAAATTCTCCCTGTGCGTCCGTTCCCGTCTCCGAAAGGATGTATCATCTCGAACATACCGTGGACTACGACGGTCTTGATCAACGGATCTTCGGAGTCACCCTCGATATAGGTAAGGAGACCTTCCAGTAGTTTGGGAACCTCGTTTCCATCCGGTGGTCTGCTGACTATGTTTCCATTCTGATCTATCAGGAACACAGTGTCCTTCTCAGTTGAACGTATCGTGAACCTGTCACAGTTCAAGGAAGAACACATTTCCTCCAACAATGGGATGGAAGTATCCTTTCCATCAAACATATCCATGGCATTACGGTATCCGATGACCTTGGACACATCCTTGTCTGCAGCCGAATCGGCATAATAACTGCGGAATACATCCGACAAAGAAGGACAGACATTCTCGATACGACAACTGTATACCGATTCCATCAAAGGAATGGCACCGGTGATGACCTCCACGTTCGGAATAAAAGATAACGCCCCATCCAACTTTGCAAGACTCCGACTGGCCTCGATGTGGATCGTTCTTATCTTTTCTACAGCAAGAAGACCGTCAGGATAGTCGGGAAGATTAGCCATGATTGCGCATGTGCAACTAATGATATAAGTTATTCATTCTATGCACAAAATTCACTAATTATTGTGCATTGTGAATCCGTATGCACAATCACATCGCTTCGGTGTAGATACGCCTGATGTCCTCTTCCTTCAAAGGAACAGGATTGTTGGAGATCCTGCTCTTCGATACCTTGAGACAGTTCTCGACAAGCCAAGGAACGTCATCCTCGCTGAATCAGTGGTCCGAGAGATAAGTCTCCATATCGATACGGGACAGTAAGCGTCTGATGGTCCTGGCACAATCGTTCTCGTCGTTTCCTCCGAAGATACGGGACACGAATGCGAACCTTTCGGGGTTGCCCGGGATCGAGTGTTCGTACACCAGAGGAGTCAGTGCGGCGAGACCTGTTCCGTGTGCGATGTTCTTCATTCCCGAAAGAGGGTGTTCCATTCCGTGGGTAGCGATCAGTCCCGCAACGTAGAACGAGGCCCCCGCCATAGTGGATGCGAGGGTCATCGCGTCGACGGCCTCCTCGTCATGGATGTCGTCATTGGCCCTGACGATATACTTCGAGACATAGAGCATTGCATCGACCGCGAGCGAATCGGTGAAGGGATTGGCTCCAGGGCTGAGATAGGCCTCCATCGCATGGCACATTGCATCGAAGGTCACAGGACCGACCACACTCTTGGGCATGGTCTCCATGAGGGAGGGGTCCACGATGGAACATTTTGCCACCAAGGATGGATAACTGATGCTCTTCTTGTCTAAGGTTACCGGATTGGAAAGCACAGCGGTTCCGTTGCTCTCGCTTCCGGTTCCGCAGGTGGTGGGCACATCGATGATAGGGAACGAACCGAAGTCGCCCTGCACTCTTTTGAAAATGTAATCGTCGAGTTCCCCGCCGTTCTTTGCGAGCAGGGAGATCCCCTTGGCGGCGTCCAGAGGACTTCCTCCTCCGACCGCGAGTACTGAGTCGCATCCGGTCTCGTTGAGCAGTGCGGCACCTTCCTGAACGGAGGTTGTGAGGGGATTAGCAGTAATTTTGTCGAACACCACGTATTCCACATGCTCGTTCTCGAGCTGCTTCTCCATACGCTCCAGGAGTCCGGTCCTTCCGCTGCTCTTTCCGGTCACTATGAGTGCTTTCCTACCGTACTTCGACACCTCTTTCCCGACGGTGTCCGCCTTTCCCCTGCCGAACTTTATGTTGGCAGGAACGTAATAGCTGAAATCCAAAAACAACCACCTTTTACAGTGTCTGGCTCATTCGGTCTTCTCTTCGGTTCCGAGCTTCTTCCTCATAAGGTCGAGGACCTCGTCCATGTAAACGTCGCGTCCCTCGTCCTTGAATGTCTCATCCTCGATAAGGAGCAGCCTCATGATCTCCTCTTCGGAGAGCATCTTGGGCTCGCCCTTCTTCTCCGGCTCTGCCATAATCATGCCAATAACCCAACAGTAGATAAAGAATGTCAATGATTACCGATTATGCCATCTATCGCAATCATCGGCGGTTCGGGTATCTACAACCCCGACACCTTCGAACTCATCAGGGAAGAATTCCCCGACACCCCCTACGGAAAACCCTCCGACCCCATCATGATCGGAAAGATCA
>JAKSHV010000176.1 GCA_024399225.1 archaeon
CGCCCCCGGAGAGGAGTTCATCTTCCTAGGCATACGTTTCAACAACGGTCAGACAACACTTTCCGATGCATCCATCAAGAAGCAGAAGGCCAAGATGAAGACCCTTGCCAAGAAGTACCGCAGGAAATACGAAACCGGAAGGATGACCAGGGAGACAGCCATGGCCATGATGATCAGGGCGGTCAACAGCTACTTCTACGGAAGCGACGTCATGCCGTTCTGTTTCGCAAAGATGTACTTCCCGCTGATCACCTCCTCCGAGAACCTCAGGATTATCGACAACTACACCCAGGAATGCATTAGATACGTGTACATCGGTAAGTTCAAAAATTCCAACCGTGGAAAACTGAAGTACTACAGACTTAAGCTTCTGGGATATCTGCCGTTGGTCAGTGCTTACCGCATTTACAAGGACTTATATAGGTACAAAAAGTTGTGATATACGGGGGCGGTGCCGAAAGGCAGCCTACATTGTGTTCGGCATACGGGCTCTAATCCTCGTAGGCGGATCCGTGTGTGAGACACAACCATAGTATCAGGATTTCGTGATGCTTCGACGACGGCCATAGAGTTGGGTGTTGGGTATCGCGGCTATCGTGACATAGCTACGGCCATGATTATCGCGATAGGGATCCATTATCATACCATACGGTTTTTTACCGATTATGAAAAATCGAAAGATTTCCCCGCAAGGGGTCCCTCCCCCACCTTCGCGCATCTGGGTATTCTATAAAAGACAGTTAATCAATATGGGTTCATGGACTGTTTCAGAAAAACCATTACCATTATCGTGGTTCTCGCATTGATACTGTCATCAATTGCTGTAATCAGCCAAAGCGATAATGCGGATGCGATGGAGCCGACATATTATGATGCTGAGGTCTCTCCCTTCACCTTCCCCGAATGCGAAGGATCGCCCATTCTAAATACATTCAAACAGGCCGACAAGACCATCGATATCTCGGTCTACCTTCTGACCAGTGTCCACGTCCTATCGTTACTCCTAGAGAAACAGTCCCAGGGAGTAAATGTACGCATTCTCATTGAAGGTCAGCCCGTAGAATTTGACATCGGAACCTATGAGGGTACGAAGATATTCAGGAACCTAATCGACAAGGGCGGTGACGTCCACATTATCAACTATGCCGGTTGTACATCTCAAGCATATGCCAATCTCCACAACAAATATGCTGTAATAGATACTGAAACCGTGATTATCACTTCCGAAAACTGGACCGCATCAAATTTCAGCACAACATCCGAGAACAGAGGTTGGGGCGCGGTGATCAGAAGCACTGAATACGCGCAATATATGGAAACCGTGTTCAACAATGACTTCGACGAATCACGCGATGATGTGAAGAAGTTCACAGAGGTTTATCCGGATCTCACACCCTACACCAAGGAACTGAGCTACAAGATCGGTTCCTACACCACCAACACCTACAATGCCAAGGTCAGCCCCGCTGTAACTTTCGAGAACGCCTCTATTCAGCTTGAAACCCTTGTCTCCTCCGCAAACATAAGGCTTTATGTTGAACAGCTGAATATTTCAGATTCCTTCATGGATACACCGGTTAACAACCCCTATGCATGGATACTAGCAAAGGCGGAGTCAGGTATTGATTCCCGTCTCGTCCTCAACACTTACTACGATACTCCAGAAAGCCACTCATCCACCGACAAGGTGAAGAGCATCAACGATAACACCCCCATAATCGCTTCTGGTTCTCCGCAGACCTACAGTCTTATCCACAACAAAGGCCTAGTCGTCGATGACAAGGTATGGGTCGGATCCATGAACTGGACCCCTGAATCCATCAACGACACGCGCGAGACCAATGTCATCATCATGTCCCAGGAGGTCAGCGATTTCTACGCCAGGGCATTCATACTTGATCTTTATTCGGGATACATTCCCGGCGGAGGAAAGGAGGTTTGTAGGGTCACCTATGAGGTTGAGGATGAATCCACCGTTCTTACCCACATCAAAGGTGACAAGGTCATCCTTCCTGATGAACCCGTAAAGAAGTCTGAATCCATCCACACCTACTCCTTCTCCCATTGGGAGGGCTACACCGACGGAATGGTCGCCGACAAAGACATAGCACTCAACGCCGTGTTCGATGAGCACACCGCTCTCGGAGACAACGTCTGGTATGTTTACCTCGTCGCAGTACTTGCGGTCATCGGAGCAATTGCACTCGGTGCCTGGTATGTGAGGAACAGGAACTGAAAATATCCTTCGGACTCAAGATCCGATTTTGAAAATAATAAAACCTGGGTGCCGGAAGGCACCCAAAGATGTTTACTCTTCGTCGGTGAAGATCTCTTTTGCGTCGTGGACGTTCCAGGCCATAAGGAATCCGAGGAACATTCCGACGAGGGACCATACACAGAGAACTGCGGCAAGGATGCAGCAGACCATTGCGACCTTTCTCTTGACCCCTTTCTGGACAAGGAACCAGGTTGCCCCTGCAAGGAGTCCGGAAGCGAGCTCCATTCCGCCGATGCACATGATGTATGTCTGGAGGTCGGATTCGCTGAAGGTGAATCCGTGGGACTCACGCCAGTGAAGGAAATCGGAGTTGCCGAAGAGAACACTTGCGGTGTTTCCGGCATCGATAATCATGATGATGGCTGCAATGACTGCGGGAATCACATAGATTGCAAGACCAAAGGAAAGGAAGCTTCTCATTGCTGATTTGCGCATTTCCTTGAAGTTATCCATCTGCTGTTCGAATGCAGGGGTTCCCTCGATGGCACTGCCACACTCGGGGCAGTAACATGCTCCGGGCGAGAGGTTTGCTCCGCACTTGATACAGAATTTAGGTTCTG
>JAKSHV010000177.1 GCA_024399225.1 archaeon
GCCTTCTTGATGGAGTGGAGGTTACCGACGTTGTAGTCGGCCATGAGCATCTTCATCTCTTTTCCTCCGAAAGAACATCCTCGATGGCATCGGTCATGATCTTGTTGAGCTCCTCGGTTCCGACGGTGGGCCTGACGCAGTTCTCGGTCCTCCTCTTGGCTCCGAAGTCACGGATGAGGACTCCCCTCTTCTTCATGCCCTCGACGAGCTTTGCGTGGTCGATGGGTGCCTTGGCAAGGACGAAGTTGGCATCCGAGGGATATACCTCGAAGCCGAGGGATTCGAGTTTCTTGGAAAGCTTGGGCCTCTGGTCGGCGACCATGTCGACGGACCTCTTGATGAAGTCCTGGTCCTTCACAGCGGCGATGGCTGCTCCCTCGGAGACGGAGTTGAGGGAGTAGGGGACCTTGACGGAGTTGAGCATCTCGGCGACCTTCAGGTTGGAAGCCATGTATCCTACCCTGAGGTTCGCCATCGCGTATGCCTTGGAGAAGGTCTTGCAGACGATCAGGTTGTCGAACTCGTCGACCTTGGAGATCATGGTCTGCCTTGCATACTCGGAGTATGCCTCGTCGAGGATGACGATACCCTCGTGCTTGGAAAGGATCTCCTCGATGTCCTTCTGCCTGAAGCAGTTACCGGTGGGGTTGTTGGGGGTCGGCATGATGAGGATGCCCTTGTTGGCATCTCCCTTTCCGATCATAGCGTCGACGTCCAGCTGGAAGTCCTCGTCGAGCTCGACCTCGTTGTAGATTCCGGAGGCGAGCTGTGCGAAGTAGGAGTAGAGCGAGTATGAGGGGACGGGTGCGGTGCACACGGTCTTGTTGGGCTCGCAGAAGGTTGTGTAGGTGGTGACGAGCATCTCGTCGGAACCGTTTCCGGCGACGAGGTTGTCCCTGGTGATTCCGTAAAGATCTGCGAGAACGTCCCTGAGTCCGTTGGAGTAGGTGTTGGGATATCCGTTGAGGTCGATATCGATGTTCTTCAGGTATTCCGCTGCCGCGGGGTTGGAACCGAGGACGTTGGTGTTGGTGTCCATCCTCAGTGCGTTTCCGACCTGGGGGTTGTAGTACATAGTGAGGTCCCTGACGGAATCCTTCATGCTGCTTCTGTCCATTTATTCCACCATCCTTTCGATGGGCATAGTGAGTATTCCGGTGGCTCCGATCTTCTTGAGGTCCCTTACCACCTGGTAGGTGTCCTTGCTGGAAACAACTGCGTGAACGGCGACGATGCTGTCGTTGCCGGCGATGTTGAGCACGGTCGCTCCGCCGATTCCGGGGAGAATCCTGTTGACATCATCGAGCTTGTCCTTGGGAACGTCTGCCATGACGTACTTCTTCTCGTCCGCATCGAGAACGGACCTGATTGCATCGGTGATCTCCTCGATCTGCTGTTTCTTTCCTTCATCTGCGAGTGCCTTCTCGGAGGAGAACAGGCATGCATCGGAGACCATGACGGTTGCGATCTCCTTCAGATGGTTGGTCCTGAGGGTTCCACCGGTCTCGACGAGGTCGGTGATGATGTCTGCGACACCGAGGTAGGGCATGATCTCGGCCGCTCCCTGGACATTTACGATCTGTGCTTTGATCCCCTGTTCCTCGAAGAACTTACTGGTGACATTGGGGAAGGTGGTGGCGATACGGATTCCGTCCTTGAGGTCGGCAACGGACTTCATTGCGGAGTCCTCGGGAACGATGACACTGAACCTGCAGTGTCCGAATCCGAGGTTGTGGAGAAGGACGAGGTCGGAACCTGCTTCGGCTGCGACATCCTGTCCGGTGATTCCGAAGTCCACCGCACCGGAATCGATGAAAACGGGGATATCCTGTGCACGGACGAAGATGACCTCGAGGTCGAGGTCGGGTACTTTGATGTTGAGACTCCTTCCCCAGCTGGAACCGAGGTTGATTCCTGCCTTGGTGAGGATTTCGATTGCCCTTTCATTGAGCCTGCCCTTGTTGGGAATGGCCATTTTTACCGTCATTGTAATCGCTTTTGTATAGGCCAGACATATTATAATGTATGCGCGCACGCGCAAAACTAATAAACATAAGTTAACGACGATTGAAAAACGGGATTTCGCTATGTGCCAGATATCCGAAATCATCGATGTCCGGGATCAGCTGCGGAGTTTGACCTCGCCGGTGCACTCATACACCGCATCTTCCATGATGACTGAACCCACGCTGTCAGCAGTGATGGTACCTGAAAGGGGATTCTTGACGGAGTCGATATGTCCTTTGACATCTGCGTCAACCTCGGAATATTCGAAGGACAGATCGCAGCCTTCCATTGTGCAGTTGATGAGTTTGAGGTTCTTGCAATAGCACAGGGGCTGTGTTCCGGAGATCTTACAATTTTCCAAAGTGAGATTCTCCGAAAACCACGCGAGGTATTCTCCCTTGACTATGCTGTTCCTGACCGTCACATTCTTACTGTGCCAGAATGCATCCTTAGTATCAAGAACACAGTCATCGATGACGAGTCCGTCCATGTATTGGAAGGAGTATTTTCCCTTCATACGGACGTTCCTCAGACTGACGTTCTTCGAGTCGAGGAAAATGTATTCCGACTCGATGTCGCAGTCATACATGCGGATGCCATCGGACTTCCATCCGAATTCGGGGGAGTTGATGGAACAGCGGTTGATGGAAATGTCTCTGCACTCGCGGACTGCCTTGACACCGTTGAGGATCGAGTCCTCGATGTTGCCTTCATCGCAGTACCACAATGCGGCACGGGTGAGCTCGTCCATGTTGGAATAGAGAAGCCTGAACTTCTTGTCATGCCACATGGGGTAGCGGAGGGAGAAGGAACATCCGTCGACGA
>JAKSHV010000178.1 GCA_024399225.1 archaeon
GACGAGGATGTCACCATCGACATGGTCATGAAGACCATGGCCGAGTGTCTCGACAAGGTCCTCAGGCTCCTCGAGCTCGGTCTCCCCGAGATCAAATCCGACATCGAATGCGTCTGCAAACAGGGTGCACTCGGCTGCGGATCCCTCGACGCGATCCAGTAAATCCCCTTATCAAAAACGGCGGGGAGACCCGCCGTAATCCCATATGTTTTTGCAATACCCAGATGGGTAAAAATTAAGTTGATAAGATTAACCGGGACCGGAGTCCCGGAAGGAGTTTCAGGATTTGTTCTGGGGAGGATAGTAGTCGCCGCAGTAGGGACACTGTCCGATCTTTCCAATGTAGGTGAAGCTTGCACCGCAGTTGGGACAGACGGCGGCATGCTCCTGGAGGTTGGGGTCGAACAGCCTTGCGAGACATACCTCGTTTCCGTGGATCATGTATCCGTCGAGGTATCCGTTGCTCATACACCAGAGCACTTTCTCCTTAGCCTCGGATTCGGAACATCCGACGCTTCCGGCAAGGACGGAGAGGAAGGTGCGTTCGCTCTTCTTTGCGATGACGGCGATCCTGAGGGTCTTCTTCTTCTCGGCGCTGAAGACGAGTGTCAGGGGGAAACCGAAGACGATGCTGCCGAACGTCAGGAGCACTCCGATGACGAGCAATGCGACACCTGCTCCGTGGATTCCGTGCATGGCACCGCTTACGATCAATACCACACCGATGATCGCCAATACGATCATGATGAAGAAGGGTAGTTTGAGTTTGCGTAATGCTTTCTCTGCATCTGCCATAATAAGGCCTCTATTGGCAGGCGAATAACTTTCCAGATATTTACCTAAAACGCAGGTTGGCGTTGAAATATCCCCGCATGTGCGTACCATTAATAGATAACGACACATACCAGCACGCATGAGGATAGTCATAAGAGGCACCATTCAGGGCGTGGGTTTCAGACCCGCGGTTTACCGTACCGCTACTGCCCTCGGCCTCAGGGGGACCGTGTGCAACAACGGTTCCAACGTGACTATCGACATCGATAACGGCGATGCGTTTCTGGAAGAGTTCATGAAGAACCTTCCTCCGCTGGCCAGGATCGAATCAATTGAAAAGATCGACCGTGATCTGTCCGATGATATAGAAGGGTTCTCGATCATACCGTCCGGACAGGGAACCAGGGACGGATTCTCCATCCCCACTGACACGTCGGTATGTCCCAGATGTGTGGAGGACATCCGTTCCGGAAGAAGGAAGGGATATCCATTCACAACCTGTACCGACTGCGGACCCCGTTTCACATTACTGAGATCATTGCCTTACGACCGTGAAACCACCTCCATGGACCTTTTCCCCAGATGTCCCGTCTGCGGAAAGGAATATGCCGATCCGGAGGACAGGAGGTTCCACCACCAGACAGTATGCTGTCAGGACTGCGGACCTTCCTACAGGCTCGTGGACAAGGACGGCAACACCATCCCCGGGGAACCGATATCCAAGTTCGCCGAGCTTCTGGAAGAGGGCAGGATCGGTATCGCGAAGAGCTGGGGAGGTATGCACATCTGCTGCATACTTTCACAGACCCGGCATATGAGGGAATGGTACGGAAGGAAGCAGAAACCCTTCGCTGTAATGGCCAGGGACCTCGATGCCGTATCCAGGTACGGAACACCCACCGGACCCGAGATGGAACAGCTGGAATCACCCTTCCGCCCCATCGTTCTCGTTCAGAAAAAAGAGTCGGAACTAACCGAACTCATCTCCCCCGGACTCGACAACATCGGTATGTTCCTTCCCTATACCGGAATGCACCACATCCTCTTCGACCATCTGAAGGATAATGCACTCATCATGACCTCCGCCAACGTTCCCGGAGAGCCGATGATCCTCAGCGACGAGGAGATCATGACCCTCGGAGCGGACATGTACCTCCTGCACAACCAGGAGATCATCAACCGTGCTGACGACAGCGTCGTGCGTATGTACGGCGACTCCACGTTCTACATCAGGAAATCCCGCGGAGCGGTTCCCTCATATCTTGAAGTACCACTCAAAGGAAACGTTGTGGCGGTGGGGGCACAGGAAAGCCTTGCAGGTGCAGTGGCCTCCAATGGAAAGATCTATCCCACCCAGCACATAGGAAACGGCGAGGGTATCGGGGTTCCCGAATACCTTGAAAGCGCGGTACGCTTCCAGATGTCCCTGGTAGGTTGTGAACCACAGGTCATTGCAGAAGATCTCCATCCCGCTTATCTCAACAGGAGGTTCGCTTCAGATCTTGCAGAAGAATACAGTGCGGAGATCATCGACGTCCAACACCATTGGGCACATGTCGCCGCCCTCATGACCGACAGGGACAACCTCGAACATCTCACTGCATTGGCCCTTGACGGAACCGGTCACGGCGATGACAAGAAAGCTTGGGGAGGGGAAGTTCTCTCCTGCGATTATTCGAATTACAGACGTCTGGCTCATCTGGAATACATTCCGCTTCTCGGAGGACAGAAGGCTCTTCATGATCTCCGCAGACTGAGGTTCGCCATCGACACCATGAACGGTGACGGCAACCATACCTCCTTCACGGATTCAGAGGCCGCCATCCTGGAGAAACTGATGGGCAAGAGTGTCCAGACCTCCTCCTTCGGAAGACTTCTCGATGCAATATCTTTCTATCTCGGAGCATGCGAGACCAGGAGCTACGACGGTGAACCCGCTATGAAACTCGAACCCCTTCT
>JAKSHV010000179.1 GCA_024399225.1 archaeon
GCGGCCACCAGGAAAACCACTCCAGGATTCAGATACTTCGAGAAGAAAGCTGTCGCTCTTGGCGGAGGATGGACCCACAGATTCGGCCTCTATGACATGGCGATGGTCAAGGACAATCACATCGCAGCTGCAGGCGGTATCGAGAACATCGCAGAGCTCATGAAGAATGTGCCAGATGGACTCAAAGTCGAGATAGAGGTACTGGATATCGAACAGGGCATCAAAGCTGCCAAGGCTGGTGCGGACATCGTCATGGGCGACCACTTCTCCCCCGAGGATGTCAAGAAGATGAGGGATCTCCTTCGTGAGATCAATCCCGATAGTCTCGTAGAGGCTTCCGGAAACATCACCTCCGAGACCGCCATCAGATTCGCCAACTGTGCCGACATCGTTTCTCTCGGAGAGCTCACGCACTCCGTCAAGTCCACTCATTTTTCGATGGACATAGAATGAGTTTTTTATTCGGACCTGCATCCGTGAGACATGGCATTAGATTTCAGTCAGTACACCTGCGAGTACTGCGGAGCACCCTGCACCCAGGTTCTTTTCGCTTCCTTCCTCTGCAGCAAAAAAGAATGCGAGGACAAGGCTAGAGACAACAGGGGAGGACCCGGCGGACATATGGCAAGGAAGGCCAAAGGACAGTCCATCGATCCCGCAGACATCATCCGCGAAGATCAGATCCACTGAGAAATTCTTTCAAAAAATCAAATGAGCCAGATGGGTGAAAACCCATCTGGTGTTTTAGTTTTATTCAGCTGTGCCTGAAGACACGGCAGCCGGTATAGATCATTGCGATGTTGTGCTCGTTGGCAGCATCGATGGACTCCTGGTCCCTAATGCTTCCTCCAGGCTGGATGATCGCAGTGATTCCTGCCTCGGCAGCGGTGTCAACCGCATCCCTGAAGGGGAAGAAAGCGTCGGATGCCATAACGCATCCCTTGGTGGGCTCGTTGGCCTTGAAGGATGCGATCTTGGCAGAGTCGACACGGCTCATCTGAACGGCACCGATTCCGACTGCGTGTTCGCCGCGCACGTATACGACAGCGTTGGAAGTGACGTGCTTGGCAAGCTTCCATGCGAACAGAAGGGAGTGGACCTCTTCCTCGGTGGGTGCACGCTTGGTGACGACCTTGAGGTTGTTGGGGTCGATGACATCGGGTTCGTCGGTCTGTACGAGAAGTCCTCCCTGAACCTTCTTGGTCTTGGTTTCCCTGACCCTGTATGCAGGGCCGATGGGCTGGTTGGTCCTAAGAAGACGGATGTTCTTCTTCTTTTCCTCGAGGATCTCGAGTGCTCCGGGCTCATAGTCAGGACAGATGACTGCCTCTACGAAGTACTCGTGGATCATCTTGGCGGTCTCTACATCGCAGTTGCGGTTGAGAGCGATAACGCAACCGAATGCGGAGAGGGGATCCACGTCATATGCAACCCTGAATGCCTTTGCGATGGTGTCCTCGCTTGCAAGACCGCAGGGGTTGGTGTGCTTCATGATGACCGCGGTGGGCCTCTCGAAGTCCATGACGATGTCGAGTGCCTTATCGAGGTCGAGGATGTTGTTGTAGGAAAGCTCCTTTCCGTGGAGACACTCTGCCTTGGCGACGGTGACTCCGGAGGTGAAGGGTGCCTGGTAGAATGCTGCCTTCTGGTTGGGGTTCTCTCCGTACCTGAGGTCGCAGACCTTCTCTACGGGCTGGGGCCAGGATGCGGGGAAGAGTTTGTCCTCGAAGCGTGCATTCATCTGCTGTGCGATCATTGCATCGTAGTTTGCGGTGGCGGTGAATGCCTCGGCCATGAGTTTGCAGAGGAGTTTGTCCTCGACCTCTCCGCCGTTGGCGTTCATGCTTGCAAGAACCTCCTCGTACTGTGCGGGCTCGACGACGACCGCGACGGACTGGTAGTTCTTTGCGGCGGCACGGATCATGCTGGGTCCGCCGATGTCGATGTTCTCGACGATGTCCTCAAGGGTTGCGCCCTCTTTGAGGACGGTCTGCTTGAAGGGGTAGAGGTTTACGACGACCATATCTACAGGAGTGATGTCCATTGCCTCGATTGCCTTCATGTGCTCGGGAAGGTCCCTCCTTGCGAGGATACCTGCATGCACCTTGGGGTGGAGGGTCTTGACACGTCCGTCAAGCATCTCGGGGAATCCGGTTACCTCGGCGACCTCGATGACCTTTACACCGTTCTCTTTCAGAAGTCTGTATGTTCCGCCGGTGGAGATGATCTCGACACCCATGTCCGCGAGCTGTTTTGCAAAATCTACAACTCCGGTCTTATCGGAAACGCTGATAATTGCTCTCTTGATTTTTACCAGTTTAATGCCTCCCGGCAAACTTGTACTGCGTACTGATTTTTCGTATCGCATGACGATAGATAAACCTTGACGCGAGACCACATGCCAGATATCCGAAATATCAATGTAAAACGGGGTTGAACCCCACATAATGCCAAATAGGTGCAGAAGGATACTGGCACAATGAGAAAGAAGGATCTGGAGATAGCATTGGAAAAGGTCAGGCCGTTTACCGACCCCGACCCCAGTCTGGAACAGTATCCTACCCCTGCGACCATCACGGCGGACATCGTTTTCTCCGCCTATGCAGCAGGGGACATCGAAGGCATGAAGGTTATGGACCTCGGATGCGGAACCGGCATGTTCTCCATCGCGGCGGCCCTCATGGGTGCAGGAATGGTCGTCGGATACGACATCTCCGACAGCGCTCTCGCGAT
>JAKSHV010000018.1 GCA_024399225.1 archaeon
TAACATGCTCCGGGCGAGAGGTTTGCTCCGCACTTGATACAGAATTTAGGTTCTGCCATGATACATCGAGTTGATTATGCCTATATAAGAGAGATGTAGCCAACAGGTTGACATTCCGATTACGGAAAAAGAAATGGGTTGAAAAAGAAGAAAACCTCAATCATTTCTTAGGGTCGGCAGACCTTCTTCCGCGATGATGCTTTCGACCACATCGACCGCAGCGGCGACCATATCGGGACATAGCTCCGTGAAGAAACGTTTCTCCAGAGCGAATTCAATTCCTTCTGCTGTGGAGATGTCACAACCGAGAATAGTATTGCAGACATATGATCCGCATGCTTTGGCGAAGCGGTCCATCATCTTGTCATTGACCCTGTCGGCAGTGATCTTGCTTTCAGGGTCCGCCTTGTCATACTGTCCGTAAAGAAGACCCAGAACCATCAATCCGCCGGTACATGCGCCGCAGACTTCTCCTTTCCTCATTCCGCTTCCGAAGCAGGATCCGAGTTTCAGAGCCTGCTCCTCGGTGATGCCGCATTCCTCTGCAAAGGCTGCAAGCACAGCCTGAGAGCAATGGAACTTCCTACGAAAATAGTCGAGAGCTTTTGTTTTGTGGCCCATAACATGTCTCCGAAATACTCCGGTTCAGCAGTTGCTTGGGGTGGAACCGGAGGCAGATTGCTCTGCAGAACTTCCATCTGCAACCCGTTTAAAACACTTGTGCGATAAAGCCGAAAATGAACCGTAACACATCTTCAGAATTATTAGGCAGGAAATAGGAAGATTGCAAAAAAGGTGTTACCAAGTAACACTTTTCCAATAGATTGATGTGCTAATTATTACTAATTTACATCAAGTAATATGCGCAAAAACGCTTATATTCTGCAGGTAAATCCAAATTTTTCGATGAATAAGAAGGTTCTCGCCATCGTATTTGCCATTCTCGCGGCAGCATTCTACGCAGTGAACGTGCCGTTCTCGAAGATACTTCTGAGCGATGTCGGACCTTCCATGATGTCATCATATCTCTACCTCGGAGCAGGAATCAGCATGGGTTGCCTGTTCCTCTACCAGAGAAAGAATCTCCGGAAGGAGGACCTCCTCGAGAGGAAGGATCTCCCATACACCATCGGAATGGTCGTGCTCGACATCGCGGCACCCATCCTTCTGATGTACGGCATCACCATGACCACATCGGAGAACGTATCCCTCCTGAACAACTTCGAGATCGTAGCCACTGCTCTGATCGCTCTGATGATGTTCAAGGAGAAGATCAGCAGGAACCTGTGGGTAGCCATCATACTCATCGTAATCTCAGGTGCGATTCTCACCTTCGAGAACTCCAACGGATTCGTCATCAACGCCGGTTCCCTGTGTGTCCTCGGAGCATGTTGCTGCTGGGGTCTCGAGAACAACTGCACACGTGCCATCAGCGACAAGAGTTCCTCCGAGATCGTGATGGTCAAGGGACTCTGTTCCGGAACAGGTTGCTTCATCATCGCAACCCTCACCGGTGAGACCGTCCCCGAGACTATTTACATAGTACTGGCACTTCTGCTCGGAACCGTTTCCTACGGACTCAGTATCAACCTTTACATCATGGCACAGAGGCACATCGGTGCGGCCAAGACCGGGGCATACTACGCAGTCGCTCCTTTCTTAGGTGTTGTGTTCGCATTCATCTTCTGCTCGGAGATACCCGGCCCGTCGTTCTTCGTGGCTTTCGCGATCATGGCTGTTGCCACCGTGATGGTAATCAGAGACACCCTTGGAACCGAGAAGGAACATATTCACAACCATGAGCACAGGCACGGCGATCTGGTCCACTCCCACCCCCACGGCAGATTCCACCACATCGTCCCGCTGCACATCCGCCACAGAATATGAGCCCCAATCCGACCAATCATTATATGCTGGCATTAGATAGAGCACTCAATGTCAGAATCAGTCGGACCAAGGGCGAAGAACGAGGAACTTCTCGTCCGCGGTGAGAAAGCATGGAACGCACTCATGGAAGTGAGCGACAATCCCCGTTCCACCAACGAATCCCTCATCCTGAAAATCATACAGGACAACAAGGACACCGAGTACGGCAAAGCACACAACTTCTCCGATATCCACAGCATCGAGGATTTCAAACGCATCGTTCCTTTCTCAGTATTCGATGATTACGCCGACCTCGTTTTCCGTGAGCTCCACGGCGAGAAGGACCTCCATTCGGTATACGGAGTAAATCAGTACAACCGTTCCTCCGGAACCATGGGAAACCCCAAGAAGATCCCCATGTCCAAGACATCCATGGAGTATTTCCTCGACTATACCCAGGCGTGCCCCTATTCGGTAGTCAAGAGACTTCTCGGAGACGCATTCATGGATGGAAAGATCCTCTCCATCTGTGAAGCATCCGGAATATCCTACGTCAACGGCATCCGCTACTGCGGTGTGTCCGGTCAGATGGTGCAGGATTGGAACTATCAGCTTCCCGAGGTCTGCACCGCGCCCGGAGAGGCTTCCGTCCCCGAGCCCGAGACCAACTCGAGATACCTCCACGCAAGGTACGGTCTGTCCGAGAAGAACGTCACCTGCCTTGACACCAAGTTCATGACCTTTGTTCTCGAGATGTTCAAATACATCAGCGACAACTGGCAGCTTATCTGTGACGATATCGAGAAAGGTACCATCGACGCATCGATCAGGATGTCCGACGAGGTCAGGAAGAAGCTCGAATCCGAACTCAAGCCCATGCCCGAGCGTGCACAGGAGCTCAGGAAGATCTTCGAAGAAGGATTCGACAACACCATCGCCAAGAAAATCTGGCCCGACCTCCAGTTCATACACGGCGTATCCACCGGAACATTCTCCGCATATCTCAAGCACCTCAGGGATGACTACACCGGAAATGTCCCCGCACTCATGCGCGGAATCACCGCTTCCGAGGGTGCTTTCACCATCCCCTTCGAGCTGGACAACCCCAACTCCATCCCCACTGCGAACACCATCTTCTTCGAGTTCCTCCCCCTTGACGAGGACGATCCCACCAAGACCCTCCTCATCGACGAGGTCCAGGAAGGCGGAGAGTATGAGATGATCGTCACCACCTTCTCAGGTCTGTACCGTTACAGGACCCGTGATGCCATCAGGATCACCGGACACTACAGGAACCTGCCCACCATGGAATACCTCTACCGTATCGACCAATGCGTCAACCTCACCGGAGAGAAGACCTACGAACCCGCACTCAGGAAGACAGTCGATGTGGCCGCACAGGAACTCGGATTCAAGTACACCGACTTCTGCGTCCACCCTGACAGCGATTCGGCACCTTCGAAGTACGTCTATTACATCGAGGTCATCGACCCCCAGCCCACTCTCAGGTGCTCCGCCATAGCGGAGATCATCCAGAGGGAGCTCA
Source organism: archaeon (assembly GCA_024399225.1). Lineage (GTDB taxonomy): Archaea > Thermoplasmatota > Thermoplasmata > Methanomassiliicoccales > Methanomethylophilaceae > Methanomethylophilus. The sequence goes on from JAKSHV010000018.1 coordinate 3,413, forward strand.
TGGTCGTCAACCCCCTGATGGTCACCAAGTTCGAACGCAACCTGATCGGACCCGTCGAGGTGCACGTACTGCAGGAGGACACATACCTGCTTTACCGCGACAAGCAGATCCTCATGGGAGGAGCATCCACCCAGCTGAAACCCGTTAAGATCATCATGAACGAAGCGCAGCTCCGTTTCTTCAGAATCCTTGTAGAGAAAGAGGTAGCACAATGAGCATCACCAAGAACGCAAACAAACTCACCATCGCAGTCGAGGGAAAACTCGACAGGACCTCCGCACCCGAACTCGAGGCAAAGATCAACGAGGTCATGACCGAGGATATCAACGAGGTCGAATTCGACCTTGCAAAGGCAGTTTACATCTCCAGTGCCGGACTCAGGGTCATCGTAGGAGTGCAGAAGAAGATGAGCAAGATCGAGGGAACCATGGTCATCACCAACATCCCCGAGCTCATCCTCGAGATCTTCACCGAGACCGGACTCTCCGAGATCCTGACTCTGAGATGAACAAGATGCAGACCAGCGAGTATCTGGTCGGAAAGGTCCTGAGGTCACACATCGCCGTGACCATCATGGTCACCCTCACCGCCACGCTCAGCATCGTCATCAACGGACTCGTCGTAGCCCAGGGACTGGGAGCGGATGCTCTCGTGTCCTTCGGACTCGCAACCCCCATGCTGATCCTTCTCAGCGCCATCGCGGGAGTGTTCAGCAATGGTGGATCCATACGCTGTGCCAGATACATCGGTGTTAACGATATCGAGGGAGTCCGCAGGAACTTCAGCACCGTGTTCTTCGCATCCATCGTCGTGGGTGCGATATACGGTCTAGCCCTTTTCTTCGGAGCCGACCTGTTGGGGGACGCTTTCGGCGGAACCCCCGAGATACGCGGACTCACAGCTGACTACATCCGTGCCATCGGACTGACCGCAATCCCCATGCTTCTCGCACAGGACCTGCTGAACTACCTGAGAATGGACAACAATCAGATCCTCACCACCATCGGAATCGTGGCCACCGTCGTGGTCAACACCGTCTTCGCCCTCTATTCCGTCGCATTCACGGATCTGGGTATGTTCGGTATCGGAATGGCGATGTGCATCAGCAACATCGTCGGTGTGATCATCTGCATGTTCCATTTCCTTAGAAAGGACCGTATGCTCGGCATCGCAAAACCCAATGAAGTCAAGACCGAACTCGTCTCAATCTGCATGGCAGGTCTTCCCACCGCAATCAACCGCGGTTCACAGACCCTCAAGAACTTCGTCCTCAACTCGTTCCTGCTCTCCATCGCCGGTACCGCTGCCGTCATGACACTGTCCGTGCAGACCAACGTCTACCAGTTCCTCATCGCCATTTCCACCGGATTCGGAATCCTCGTCGCGATGCTATGCGGAATGTTCTACGGAGAAAGGGACACAGACGCCATCCGTGCGACACTGAGGAAATCCTGTTCATTCGGATTCCTGCTCTCTGCAGCTGTGGGGGTCATCCTATTCATCTTCGCCGAACCCATCGCTATGATGTTCATCAAATCCGGCGGGGATCTCGACATGGCAACCACCTGTCTCAGGCTGTTCGCCTTCAGCCAGCCCACATCCACCCTCTGCCTGATCCTTCTCTACATGTACCAGTCCATGGGCAACCTGTTGCTTTCCAATGTTATCTCACTGACCAGGGGTGCACTCTATGTGATCCTGTTCTCCGTGGCGTTCGCGCCCGTCTTCGGACTGGAGATGGTCTGGCTGTCCGCCGTCGTGGCTGACATACTTTCGATACTCACTATCATCGTCGTCCTGAGGATCAAGACCGGAAAATTCCCCCGCAGAGCGGAGGACTTCATCATGTTCCCCAAGGGCGAGAGCAAGGTCGAGGACATATTCAATGCAAGCGTTTCCAACAACATCAACGAGGTCATGAACATCTCCCGTTCCGTCGAGGAGAAGATAGTAGAACACGGCATCGACAGAGAGAAAGCACAGCGTGTCGCCCTTTGTATCGAGGAGATGGCATGCAATGTCGTCGACCATGCATTCTCTGATGGGAAGACTCACTTCATGGACATCAGGGTCATGAAGATCGGAGACGACCTCGTGTTCAGACTCAGGGATGACGGTAAACGCTTCAATCCGTTAAATGCAGAACTTGAAGGTCATCTCGGAATAAAGGTCGTCAAGGCCACCTGCAAGTCCATCGATTACAGGTATTCCGTACACCTGAACAACACCAGGGTGGTAATCTGAAATCCTCCTACAGAGGTGTGAGCACCAGCGTCTTCATGTCACTGGGTCTTGTTGCATGCATCGTCATATTAAACATTGTCCTGTCTTGGATCGAGGAGGACCTCCACTACATATTCCGTACGGAGGAGATCACCATATGGTCGTTCATCATGATCTTCATCCTGGTTTTCGCGATGAACAGTGAGAGCTACAGACACTTCCTAGCCCGCTCGACCTCTAAGGCGGAATATCTTGTGTTCATCGCATTGTTTTCGTTGATAGCTCTGCTTGGTGCATTATACAATGTCGAGAACTTCGATAATAATTTCGACATGGTTCCTTTCGCCCTCTTCCTCGCAGGGGCACTAGGTGGTTGCGGCACAGGACTGATCGTATCCATCATCGCAGTAACCTGTTTATTCCTCTTCAGCCCCGTGGCTCCGGACATATCGGTATGCACCTACGTCATACTCGGTCCGCTTGCCGGAATCATGTGTAGGGACAGCTGGAACGGAAGTTACCATGACCGTAATCAGTTCCTCAAATCCTTCGTTGCATTCGCACTTGTATGCGCAATATTCTATCTTTCCTTGGATTCGCTCGACGGAGAGCTCTTCGAAGATCCCACACTATCGGTAATACCCATCCTCAACATGGGTGTCCTATTGTTAGATATCCTGCTGTTCTGCTATCTTGAGAAAGTTATCGCCACCGCAGGAGCTGCTTCACGCTACAACAGCGACCTGCGTCTCGCACACAGCATCCAAATGTCCGCGGTCCCTAAGGAATTCCCCGTATCGAGCACATTCCAGATATCTGCCATGATGCAGCCTGCCATCGAGGTCGGAGGCGATTTCTATGATGTGTTCACGATGAAAAGGAACCTCATCGGAATCGTGATCGCAGATGTGTCCGACAAGGGACTTCCCGCAGCGATGTTCATGATGCGTGCCAAGGGTGTCGTAAAGGCAATCGCGATGGTCAACAACAATCCTGAAGTGATTGTCGAAAAAGCAAACAGGGAACTCTGCACAGACAACGATGCAAATATGTTCGTCACCATGTGGTTCGGAGTCCTTGACACCGATACCGGCATCCTGAGATACAGCAACGCAGGTCACACCAAACCCTACATAATCTCGGCAGACGGAACCATAAGGAAACTCGAGATCAAGAAAGGGCTCGCCATCGGAATCAGTGACATGGCGAAGTACACCTCGTCCCAAATGACCCTCGAGACCGGCGACAGGATGTTCATGTACACCGACGGAGTCACAGAGGCCTTCAACGACAAGGAAGAGCTGTTCGGAGAGGACAGGCTCATCGAGGTTCTGGGACATGGCCTGAAGACCCCCGAGGAGATTGTCTCAGGTGTAAGGGAAGCCGTCAAGAACTTTGCTTGTGATGTCCCTCCGTCCGATGATATCACCATGGTCTGCATGGCTCTGGACCGTTCCGCAATACACACGATCACGGTGGATGGCGATTCCGACAACCTTGACGAGGTGCTAGACTTCATGTCAGAATCCCTCGAAGAGGATGGCTGCCCTATGAAACTCCTAATGAAGATGCAGGTTGCGGCTGAGGAGATATTCGTCAACATCTGCGACCACGGATACAACGGCAAACCCGGAACCGTGAGGTTCTACTGCAGATATCTCAACGGCGAGATGAAGCTCGTGTTCGAAGATGATGCAAGACCATTCAATCCGCTTGCAACAGGTGAAAAGGATATTGATGAGGATGTAACCAACTGGACCGTCGGAGGATTCGGTATCCACATGGTGAAGAATCTGTCGGATTCGATGTCCTACAAGAGGATCGGAGGAACCAATGTCACCACCCTTTGGAGATCTTCCGCCGAGCAGCCTAAGACATCAGAAGACGCCGAAACCGAATCGTGAAAACATGCACCTTTGCCTGGTAGAAGAGACTAGGCGAAGGCTGCAAAACTATTGATCCGACTCTGACACTAGGTATCTTTAACCGGGAGTTCGCCTAGGCCCAAGAGCATGGGCAATTTTGAAATTTGATGTCTCCTTATAATGGTATTCCTATCCATATCAGGAATTACTTCAATAACTATGCGTAATCTATCACAAACATCAAATTTAACGCATATTGGATTGATAGATATTTCATTCTGGCTATAGGAGGTTTAGATACTCGTATAAACCCCTATTTTCAACCCCTAACTCGCTAACTGCAGTGACCACCCTATTAAATAAGGTCGATGAAAACCACCTATGTCAAACAAGGTCAAGAACCCTGCCGTGTTCCTCAACGAAGGCCCGGAGGTCGTAGGCATAATCGCCTCGGTGCTGGAGAACAACGGTTCTATAGATACTGCCGCAAGGGAACTCGCCACCCACGGACCCGTCAATTCTAGGGTGATTTTCAGGAAGGTCGTCGAGGATGCGGACCTGCGTATCGATGCCGATATGGAGAATGCGATCTATCGCAAACTATCCGAGCTTCCGGAGCAGTGCGGACCCTACAGCATGGCGATTCGTATGGCGTTGTCAGCTGCCAAGACCTCGGATAGGAACGAACGTTCACGGATCCTCAAGGAATCGTCAGACATCGCATTGAACGGTCTGAAGGAGATCGGCAAGAGCTTCTCATCATCCCTGAACACACCTTGTATGGTCATCTTCGGATTGGGCATCATGATCCCGATGATCCTCATGTCTGTGATACCTATGATGAGCATCAGCGGACTATTCGGTTCATCAAAGATGGATTCAAGGTCGATGGGATTCCTCACGCTCGTTCTCATCCCCTCGATAGTTCTGATTGTCGTCATGGGAATAAACGGTCGCAATCCTCTTCGCTGCGAACAATCGAAAACTAGCATAGTTCCGGCGATTGTCCTTTTCTCCGCTGTCCCCTTTTTCATTGTTCTGGAAAAATGGTTCCCGGATGTTTCAACTAGAATCTGTGTTTCTGCCATAATCGCGTGTATTCTTTCCTACATTTCTGCCCAGAAAGGAATCTCCGATGAGGGTAAACGTATGAAGAAAGCAAAGATCCTGGAAAAATCTATCTTCGAAATCGGAAACAGACTCATCAGCGGCGAGGATTTCGAATCCGCTGTCTCCCACACCCTTTCTTCCAGGAACGAATGCAAGGACATAGGTTCGAGTTTCGCCAACGAAGTGATGGTATCCAGAGGAGATATCGAGAACTCCATCCTGAAGATCTTCGGACCTATTTCCAAAGTGTTCTGCGATACAATGCTGAATGTCTATGCTGTTTCCAAGAAGGATCCTTCCGATGCGGGAAAACTCGCAATGTCTCTCGGACGTAAGAACGAGGACAGGGAAGCAATGCGCAGGAACATCCGCAACGAGCTGAAGAACATGACCGACACCATGTTCGGTACCGCATCGGTGTTCGCACCGCTGGTCTTGGGACTCTCCATTTCCATGTTGGAACCTATGAAAGCAATATCGGAAGGCATCGAGACCGAGGGGACATCCTGCATCTTGTCAATTTACCTCTGCGAACTCTGTGCGGTAATCTCGCTACTGCTCTCGCTCATCGACGGAAAGTGTTCTCTGTTCGAAGTGGTTCGCAGGCTGACCCTTATGCTGCCCGTATCGCTCACTGTCTTCCTGGTGGCGACAAACCTTTCGCTCTGATCACTTGGATTCGGGTTCCTTCGCAAGCTCGTTGAGGAAGTCGGCGAGGAACCTGATCCTGGGACGGTTGAGATAATACTGGTGGTGGATGGAACTCTCGTCCTCCACACGGTGGGAGCAGATTAACCCTGCTTCCTTCATCTTTTTGACGGCCGCATTTGCACGTGCCTCGTCGAGTCCGAAAACTCCATCGGTGAATGGGGCGGAGACCTCCTGCTTGGCGAGTCCGCGTACAAATGTAAGAACGTCTGCATCGGCAAGAGCTGCGATGATGTCGGCCTCGGGATCCGAGCAGATACCCAGTGGTCTGCGGTTGGTGAGACATATGTGTTTCTGGACTTTCTTCTGCTCTTCTGCCATGCCGTATACATCTTTTCAATCCTATTTATGTGTTGGATTTGTGGCTTAAAAAATGATGCAGTTGGATGAATCTTCCATAGTTAATTTCCGTATTATTCAAAAGTCGGATTAGCAAATAGATTTTCGGAAGTATCCATCGTCAAAAACCATAGTGCATGCTGGCACATCGACCCCTATATTTCCATTGGAACTAAGGTTAATATAGGATGTCGGAAAAATGCAATTTTCGGACAAAAATCAGCATTTTTGGTCCAAATTACCGAGTATTTAAAGTAAAAACAGCCGAATTATTCCGTTTTTACACCCAAATATAAAGGTTATTGCAACGAAATAAATCCATATAGACAAGGTGTAGACAAGTCTTTACAGATGTCAAAAATCAACCCCCGTAACCACTGAAAAACAAGCCCTTTCCGTACGAAAGTTCTGAACGAAACCAATCATTTTTATGCATAACTAATAATGCATCTTCCGACTCAAATGAAGATCATCAAAAGGAATGGTTCCGAGGCGGAATTCGACCGTCAGAAAATTGTAAAGGCAATCGAGAAAGCAAACACCGCAGACAACTGCGCACCCGAGCTCACCAGGAGGCAGATCGACTACATCTCCCTCTGTATCTCAGACCACTGTGAAGAGGTCGGAAGGGCACTCTCCGTCGAGGAGATCCAGGAGCTCGTCGAGACAAAGATTGTCGAGCAGAACGCTCCCGAGACCGCCAAACGTTACATCCGTTACCGTTACAACAGGAACCTATCCCGTCAGTCCAACACCACCGACGGAGTCATTATGAGTCTTATCGACTGCGAGAACGAAGAGGTCAAGCAGGAGAATTCCAACAAGAACCCCACCGTCGTCTCCGTCCAGAGGGACTACATCGCAGGAGAGGTCAGCAAAGACCTCACCAGGCGTATCATCCTCCCCCAGGACGTCGTCAAGGCACACGACGAGGGTATCATCCATTTCCATGATGCAGACTACTTCGCAGTCAGGGAGCACAACTGCGACCTCGTTAACCTCGAGGACATGCTCCAGAACGGTACCGTCATCTCCGGAACCGGTATCGACAAGCCCCATTCCTTCTCCACTGCCTGCAACATCGCAACTCAGATTATCGCACAGGTCGCCTCCTGCCAGTACGGAGGGCAGTCCATCACCCTCACCCACCTCGCACCCTTCGTAGATGTCTCCCGTAAGAAGATCAGGAAGGACGTCAAAGCAGAATTCGAAATGGCCGGAGTAGAGGTCAACGAAGAGACCATCAATGCCATCGCGGAGAAGCGTGTAAAAGAAGAGATCAAAAGGGGAGTACAGACCATCCAGTACCAGGTCGTCACTCTCATGACCACCAACGGTCAGGCACCTTTCATCACCGTCTTCATGTACCTCGACGAGACCGACGACCCCCAGACCAGGTCCGATCTCGCACTCATCATCGAGGAAGTCCTCAACCAGAGGATCCAGGGAGTCAAGAACGAGATGGGTGC
>JAKSHV010000180.1 GCA_024399225.1 archaeon
TTCTGCAACTGTTCCAACCTCTCAGTCTGCGAACTTCCCAAACACGTGAAATCCATCGGTGACAACGCGTTCGCCTACTCCGCCATTGAAACCGTATCTTTCCAGGAGCGCCTGGAGGAGGTCGGAACGATGGCATTCTACAGATGCAGGAAACTGAAGACCGTCTCCATGACCAAGAGGACGAGCCAACTTGGTATCGGAGCCTTCGTGGGCTGCGAATCCCTGGAGAAGATCGACATCGAGGACAAGAACGGACGTTTCGTCTTCGAGAACGGTGTGCTCTACAGCAGGAAGCAGGACAGGTTGCTTGCGGTCGCAGGCACCTTCAGGGGAAAACTCTCCCCTCCGCGTTCGCTCATTGCCATAGACCAGTATGCGGCGGAAGGATGTTCGGGAATCACCGAACTGGACCTTCCCGTATCGCTCGAGTCCGTCGGAGCGTGTGCATTCAAAGGCTGTTCCTCTCTTACCAAGGTCAAGTTCCCCAACACCGTTACGAAGATCGGCGAAAGGGCCTTCGAGGACTGCGTCTCCCTTGGTTCCTTCGATATCCCAGCATCCGTGAAATCCATCGGAAAATCCGCTTTCAGGAACTGTGTGAAGATCGAGGTCGCATCAATAGAAGGGGTCGTCAGCTACAAGGGCCTGAAGATTTTCGAGGACTGCACCGGACTCAACAGGATCACCATCGACAAGTCCTCCGAGTACACCGACACTGACTTCCCCAAGAACACGCGCATCAAGTTCTCACATCGTTGAACGTCATATACGGTATATACTCCGAACTGCGTATGGATTGTCAATGTATGCAATATCTGTCGAAAACCTTGTGAAATCCTACGGCGACCATCAGGCCGTCAAAGGGATTTCCTTCGACGTTCCAGAAGGATCCTTCTTCGCCTTCCTCGGACCGAACGGGGCCGGCAAATCCACCACCATCTCCATCATATCCTCGCTTCTGAAGAGGGATTCGGGAAACGTGAGCATCTTCGGGAAGGAGCCCTCCGACCTCGAGACCAAGAAGAACATCGGTATCGTATTCCAGGACCCCAAGCTCGACAAGATCCTCACAGTCAGGGAGAACGTCGAGGTCCGCGGTGCATTCTACGGACTAGATAAGAACGCACTGAAGGAGACGGTCGACTGGGTTCTCGACATCACCGAATGCAGGGAGTTCGCGGACCAGAGATACGGTCAGCTCTCCGGCGGACAGAGGAGACGTGCGGATATCGCAAGGGCTCTAGTCCACAGACCCAGACTGCTGATCCTCGACGAGCCGACCACCGGACTCGACCCCAAGACCCGTATGCTCATCTGGAACCTCATCAACAGGCTGAACAGGGAGAACGGGATCACCATCCTGCTGACCACCCACTACATGGAGGAGGCCGCGGAGGCGGATGACATCGTCATCATCAACCGCGGAAACATCGTGGCGCACGGAACCCCCAACGAACTCAGGGAGGCCCACTGTTCCGACAGGCTTTACTTCGTACCTTCCGACAAATCCAAAGCGATCGAGGTTCTCGCAGATATGAACATCGAATATACCGAGGACAAGGAAAGGTTCGTGGTCAAGGTCAAAAAGACGGCCGATGCGGTTCCGATCATCACCGCCCTCGGAGACATCATCACTTCACTTGAAGTCCGCACGGGAACCCTTGATGAGGCATTCATCAACATCACAGGGGAGGTGTTGGAATGAAGTCCGTTCTCGCACTTGCGAAACGCAACTGCCTCTGCTTCTTCCGTGACAGGCAGTCCGTGTTCTTCTCCATGATGGCGGCGCTCATCGTGCTACTCCTCTACCTCCTGTTCCTCAGGGACAATCTCATAAGCTCCTATCCCGGGATCCCCGGAATGGACAACTTCGTGGATGTCTGGGTCATGTCCGGACTGGTTTCCGTTGTCTCAGTAACATCTTGTGCCGGTGCACTGCAGACCATGGTCGAGGACAGGATCGAGGGAAGGGACATGGATGTCCTCGTGACCCCCATGAATCCTTACAAGGTTGCGTTCGGCCACATCATCAGCACCTTCGTCTGCGGATTCATGATGAGCATCATCGTCCTTGCCGTAGGACTCGTGTATCTGTTCGCAACCGGATGTCCCCTGACCGCACAGGGGATCCTGCTCACTATTCTCCTTACAGTGCCCGCCGCACTTTCCGGATGTACCATCATGTACGCCATCACCTCGCTGATCAAGAGCGTCGGAGCATTCTCGGGAATGTTCACCACCGTCAGCGTCCTGATCGGATTCGTCACCGGAATCTACATGCCGCTGAGCGTCATGCCCGGCCCCATCCAGACCGTGAGCGTCTTCGTGCCCGCAACACAGATGGCATCCGTTCTGCGCGAGGTACTTGCTGGAGAGGCACTCGGAGGATTGGGAATGACCGGTCCCGAACTTGCAGAATTCCGCTCCGACCTTGGTTTCGACCTTGGTATTGGAGGATTCCAGTTCACTCCTGCCATAAGCATCCTGTACACCATGGCCGTTGCACTGGTGTTCTTCCTGATCTCCGTGATGCTCGTCAAAAGGAGACAGTAAACTACAACCGGGAGAGGATAATCTCTTCCGGCAACTTTTCACTAACTAAGGCACTAACCTGCTAACTGCAGTACGGCTCTTTGGCTGTGCTCAACCAGTATGTTGAAACACGATTGTGCGGGACGGTAAAGTCCGC
>JAKSHV010000181.1 GCA_024399225.1 archaeon
ACGGTCATAGTTATCGCGCATTGATAGACAGTATATAAAGGTATTATAAAGAAATGGAAAACTGTAACACCGACGTCTCTGTAGCCTTTATATAGAAAATGTTAATTGCGGACAGATTTTCCGAACACTTTCCGAGGTGTTGGAAGACTGTTCCCACTGTCGCAATTCACTTGTCCGCACCTTCGATGCGGATGATCTCGGGCTCGTGTTCCGCAAGGGCGCATCCGCCTTCGTGGGGGAGGGAGATCAGCTCCGATTCCCTGATCTTGACGAATAACGGTGAACCTATCGCCTGCAGGAGAGTCTTCTCCTTCAGGTTGGTGTCGGTATGGGGCGAGGCTGGGCAGGCCTCGGCATCCCCGTAGGGGTTGATGTGCATGAAACCCCTGCCTGCACCTATGCATCCTCCGAAGGCGGCCTCGTCTCCGGGGAAGGACATGAACACGGTGTCGCGGAACGTCTCACGCATTTCGGTGATCTTCCCGGCGAGGATCTTCCTGCCTTTGTCGCCGAGTGCCAGATGCATCGTTTCCGGAGTAGGGACATACTCGATGAAGAACACGATGCCCACTCCGTTCTCCCTGAGGGTCGATACGAATGAATCGGAGGTCACTAGCTCCACGTTGTCGGAGGTTACGGTGACGGATGCTCCGTGGAAGAGTTTGTTCTTATCAAGAAGCGCAAGGCTCTCGATGACCTTGTCGTAGACTCCGGCATCCCTTCTCTCGTCAGTGTACTGCCTGGGGCCGTCGATGCTGATAACGGGGATGAGGTTCCGGTTACTGCGGAAGAACTCTATCTTCTCGGGAAGCATGGTGCCGTTGGTGAAGACCGGGAAGACGATTTCATCGTAATCCTTGGCGATCTCCAGGACCGGCATCCTCATGAGCGGTTCCCCTCCCGCGAGGATGATGAAGGATATGCCCAAATCATGGGCCTGCTCGAACACCGATTTCCATTCGGCTTCGGTCATGCTGGGGCGTACCTCCTTTCCTAGGATCCCGTTGTTGGCCGCATAACATCCCTTGCAGCGGAGGTTGCACTGGGTCGTGATGCTGCAGATCAGGAAACCGGGGATGTGAATTCCTTTCGCCTGGTATTCCTTCCTCTTCTTGGAGGCCTTTCTGGACCTGACGGTGAACTTGGCGACGAATGCGGCGGTGCCGGGCTGGCTCAGGGTGTTCGATGCCACCCTCTTCGCAAGACGCTCGGTCGCATCGGCCATGAATTCGGTCAGTTTCTCGTCATCCATGTTCGTTCACATCTACGATTGTTTACCAGTGAATCGGAACCACGTATATAGGTGATAGTGAGTTAAAGATACATGGAAGAATACAGGCGCCTCAATCCGATCAGTAAGAAATCAATGCGCATCGGCTACCTCATCTTCACGGCGATCGTTGCAATAGCCGCAATCGGCTCCATCGCCGGCCTGCACTGGGATTCCGAATTCGTATACCCCGCCGTATTCTTCGGAGCGATCACCATCATAATGGTCATCGTCACCGCCTTCTTCCCCGGGATCTACTTCAACCATTACCAGTACTTCATCTCAGATGACCGCGTCGATGTACGCAAGGGCATATTCTTCCTGAAGCACACCCTGGTCCCCATCGAGAGGATCCACCAGGTCGAAGTGGTCGAAGGACCCGTCAACAGGATGTTCGGCCTTGCCGATGTCCACATCACCACCGCGGGCGGAACCGCCTCCATCGACTACCTCGAGAAGGAGGAGGCTGACAGGATAGCCGACGAGCTCAACATGATCGTCGGCAACATTGTCAGGAGCCAGAACGAATGACCGAGCGCTACCGCAACCATCCGATAGTCATCTGCAGGTCGCTCGTGGTATCGGCGATCCTGTTCTTCATCATCTGGTTCAACATAATCACCAACAGGGAGGAGGTCGACCTTTCCTTCCAGCCTGAGATGCTGCTGTTGCTGCTGATACCTGTTCTTCTGATCATCTACTACACCGTCTGGTGGAGGAAGACCTACATCACCCTCGAGGAGGACCATGCCGTTGCGGAGAGCTGGGTCTTCTACGGAAGGACCAAGGTCATCCCCTACGGAAAGGTCGCTTCCGTGAACGAGGTCAAGGGACTCATCGGAAGGCTGATCGGGGTCACCACCCTGCAGATCAACATCAACTCGGCGCAGAATGCCGCAAGGCCGGAGATAACCTTCACCTTCAAAGACGAGCTTGCTGACTATGTCGCGAAACTCCTGAAGTACGGTGCAGATGAGAAACCTGTTGCAGAGACCCAGGGGTCCGAAACCGAGGCTGTTCCCGAGAGTCTGGAGACGGAGGAGGACTGCATCTACAGGTTCGGAATGAAGGATGCAGTCATGTTCGGAATCTTCGGTTCCAACACCTGGTCGCTCATCATCACCCTGGTTTTCGGTATCTACTCCTACGTATCCCTGTTCTTCGAGGCCACAGCCTCGTTCATCTCCATCCTGTTCATGATCCTCTCCGGAGTCGTACCCATGGTGAGGTCCATCGTCAGGCACGGCAACTTCAGGATCTACCGTTCCGGCAGCAGGATCCGCATCATCCACGGAATGGCCGCCATCTATGACACCACCTTCGACGTCTCCAAGGTGAACGCTATAACCATCAAGAGGACTCTTTTCGCAAGGCTCCTCGG
>JAKSHV010000182.1 GCA_024399225.1 archaeon
GTCTGCTCAAGTATCTTCCCTATTGGGCTTAATGGGTGCTTAATGGGTGCTTAATAAGCAAGGCGAAATGCTCTGAAAATCTTTTGAAAAACAGCTGCCTTTATAAAGAGTTTCTAAGAAAATCGGCTATCGAGGTCAATAGGTGCTTAATGGGTGCTTAATGAGGAGTAGGGATGATACAGGATTATCCACTGATTCGATTGTGAAGATCCCCTCAACCGGGTGTCACGCCATCGTTGAATAACAACTCGATATATCCGATGGTGCCAGATTTTATCATTCCCTTATTATTTCCTATTGGTCCCTTTATCGTACACTCTTTTGTATATATTGCCTGATAATGCATGGTCGAACTGTTGAGATATTGTGCCAAGAATCTCCGAGTGAACAAGGAGATAATCTCCGAGATGTGGCGCTGTTTGAGGATGGTGGTCGTCGCGGTGTTCTTCCATGACCTGCGCATACTGACCTTCGACCGTACCTTCGCCCACATCTCCGGCATCAAGGTCACTCTGCTAGACCTTCTCCTGCACCTGCTCATCTCGGTCACCTGCGTCGTCGTCGCGAACGTCGTCGGTATCGTGATGATCATCGCCCTGATGACGATACCTGCCGCCATGGGGAACATCGTTTCACGCAATCTGTCCGAAACGATGGTCTCGGGAACCGTGTTCGGTGTATGCCTCGCCATGCTGGGTCTTTTAATGTCATTGACCATGGAAACCCCTCCCGGGGCGACCGTAGTGATCGTTCTCGGAGTCGTGTTCGTAGTGATGATTCTCCTCAAACGTCTTTACGAACGTCTGTCGGTTCGCTGACGGACGGGACTGGGTGGCTTTTTGGTCTATGGTTCACCGCCCGGTCAAAATCCACCACTTCCAGAAGTTGTCCGTCCTAGGGTAGGTGGGGATTTGTACAGTTCGATGCGGATTCTACATTGCGTCTACGTCATCAGTAAATACCCAGCATCAGATGTCTTCACATATGTCTGAAACCCTTACGTATGAAACCATGGGTAAAAGACAGCGTGATTTCATCATGTTGGGACTCGCCGTCGCTCTGTTCGCGGCATGTTTCGACGGAACCGTGACATCCACCTGCGGACCTATCATTGCCGCACAGTTCGCCGCCACCGATCTCCTTCCCTGGCTGACGACCGGATATCTCCTGATGGAGACAGTCACCATCCCGCTGTCCGGTAAATTATCCGACCTGTACGGCAGGAAGAAGCTCCTGATCGTCGGTCTCATCCTTTTCGGAATAGCCTCGCTCGTGGCGGGATTCGCCACCAACATGTGGCTCATGATCATCGCCCGTGCACTCCAGGGTGCAGGAGGAGGAATCCTCATCCCCGTAGCAACCGCAGCGGTATCCGACCTCTATCCTCCTGAGGAAAGGGGAAAGATCCAGGGGGCCCTCGGGGCACTCTTCGGAATCGGAATGGGTCTCGGTCCCCTCATCGGAGGATCCTTCGCATCCCTCGGAGACCTCGGATTCATGCACGGATGGCAGTTCGCCTTCCTCATCAACATCCCCGTCGTCCTGTTCGTCATATTCGTCTGCAGGCACGAGTTCCCCTCGGTCGCCGCCGACAGGAACCCCGTCATCGACTTCAGGGGATCACTCCTTCTCAGCGGAGCACTCATCCTCCTGGTATTCTACTTCCAGATGGTCGGAAAGCAGTTCGATATCGTCAGCATCCCCTCGCTCATCTACCTGTTCGTGATCCTGATGGTCCTCAGGCTCTTCAGTCATGTCGAGTCCAAGGTCGACGAACCCCTCATCGCCCCCCACATCTTCGAGAATCCCTCCGTGAAGTATGCGAGCATCCTTCTGTTCCTTCTCGGATTCGCGATGGTCGGAGACGAGCTCTTCATGGGAATGTATCTCCAGAAGATCACCGGCCACACCGCCGTCGAGGCAGGTATGTTCATCCTCATCATGGTCGCAGGAATGATCATCTCCTCCACTGCTGGTGGAGCACTGCTCAACAGGACCGGAACCAAGCCCTGGATCGTCGTCGGACCCATCCTCATGTGTGCGGGATTCTTCATGTTCTCACTCATCACGACTGAGTTCGATGCCGTGATATTCAGTGTTTCCGAGTTCCTCTTCGGTCTCGGTGCAGGATGCCTTCTCGCATCCCTGATGGTTGCGGTGCAGAACAGCTGTGACCACAGCGAGGTCGGAATGACCACCTCCGCGGTCACCCTGATGAGGAACATCGGATCCACCACCGGAACCTCCGTCCTTACTCTCATCGTCAACGCCGCGATCTACCAGGAAGCCATCGAGAATCCTCCCCTCGACAACCTTGCAGATGCGGGAATCGGAATCCTCGACCATCTCGGAGAATTCGGAGGTGCGATGGACGGTCTCATCAAGTCCGTCTTCACCGACGGTGTCGCAACCGCATTCGGTTTCGCAGCCATCGCCCTTCTGTTCGCAACCTACCTCGGATTCAAGTTCAAGGTCGTCAAGGTCAGCCAGACCGCCGAGATCAAGGCCTTCGAGAAAGAGCTCACCAAGGACAATTCGAACCACTGAAACATCTTCCATGCGGACATTCTCCGCATGGTCTCCTTTTTTCATATTATGCGTTGGTAG
>JAKSHV010000183.1 GCA_024399225.1 archaeon
AACATCCCCTACGTCGCACAGGCCGCCCCCCACGCATGGAGGGACATGGTCCAGAAGGCACAGAAGGGATTCGAGTGCGGAGGTCCTTCCTTCATCAACACCATCTCTCCCTGTCCCAGGGGATGGAGGTTTGACTCCAGTGACACCATCGCAATCTCCAAGCTTGCAGTGGAAACCTGCGTATGGCCTCTCTTCGAGGTCGTCAATGGCGAGTACTCCCTTTCTGCAGAGTCCCAGAGGATCGCAGACGGAAAGGTCGAGAAGAAACCCGTCACCGAGTGGTTCAACTCCCAGGGCAGGTTCAAACACCTCAAGGACGAGAAGTGGGCAGATGTCGTCGACGACATCCAGGCCGAGCTCGACCGCAGGTGGAACAAGCTGATCAAGCTCTGCGACATGTCCAACTGAAAACACTAACAGGGGAGCCGCGGCCCCTTTGATTCCGCGGCAATTTTTATCGGCTTATTATCTCTGGCACATACTGACGATGTCGTCCAGAAAAGAATCGTTCTATCTACTGGGCAGGTCTGAACTCGTTCAGATTACAAGGTAGAGCAGGAATCCGACAACGGCACCGATAAGCGAGGTGGATGCGTTGTTCACGTATTTTCCGATATAACCGGGATTCTCCAGAACCGCTCCGAAGATGCTGTCCATGAAGTTCCCCACCATTCCTGCAACAGCTATGATCAGGAATTTTAGAACCCCTGCGGTGTCCAGGCTGTCATTGAATATCAGACAGTATCCGATCAGTGCGAAGAACAATGCACCGATGAAGGAGGTCATGGTTCCGTATACGGACACTCCTCCGTTAGGTCCCGGCTCGATCTGTTTCAGGGTGGTGATCATATAGGTCTTCTTGGCCCACATCCCCGTTTCGCTGGCAACGGTATCGGAGGTAGATACCGCAAGTGCGGAAAGGAACGCAAATGCCAATGCTGGCTCATTGCCTCCGGTGAATGCATAGACCAATGCGATGGCTGCCGGAATGACTCCCACACCTAACAGATTGAGGACGCTTCTCTCCCCTTTCTTTCCTTCCTGTAGTCCGAGCTCCATCTTGTCTTTGAGCTTCCATTTGGTTGCTATGAACGCCACGATGGGGAACATGAAGAACGCCAGGTCCCACCAGATGTTGGTGCATAATCCGATGATCTCGGCGAGAACGAACGCGGTCACCGTGGCCCAAGGGGTCATAAGGTTCTTCTTATATGCGAAGAGCGAAAGAAGCAACGGTATCAGAACAATGATCGCTATCTCGATTAATCTGTCCATCTGGGTCTCTTCCTGTAAGGGATCTCAACGGAGTTTTTCAAGAAGTTTTGTTGCATCCGCGATGCATTGAGCACGGTCTGTCTGGGGGAGGTACATGACCTTTCCCGCGGGATAGAGGGTGACCTCCTTTCCCTCCCATTCATACACCAGGAGCATTTCGTCTTTCTCTTTGATGACACAGCCCTCCTTCTCTAGTATCTCGGCCGCACGGTTGAGGTCTAGGTCGAGAAGGTCCACGGAGATGGCCATGAGGGCCTGACCTCCGCAGAGACGGGCGGTGGTGAGTCTCATGGAAGCGACCTCATGAGATTGGCGGATTTCCTGTGGAAATCCGTTATGTCAGTCATGTTGTCGACCAGGTAATCCGCAAGTGCCAGGACGTTTCCTACACCCCAGGAGAGCTCGCGTTCGTCGCGCTCCTTGAACTCGGTAAGGTTGGCAGGGGCGTCCGCTCTCTGTCTCTTAACGAGCCTGTCGAACCTTACTGAAGGTGAGGCGTGGATGGCCACGATGACGATGTCCCCTCCGAGTTTTTTGAACGATTCGATTTCGTCCATGCTCCTGCATCCATCGATGATGCAGAGCTCGGTGGTGACCCTTTCCATGACCCTTTTGGCCCAGCTGTCGGCACCGTGCTCCTTTCTCTCGTTGCCTGCGAACTGGCCCACTGACAGGCCGTTCTGTTCGGCACCGGAGGCGGCATAGCATTCCCTGACGACATCCCCCATTCTGATGAAGGGGACTCCTGCGTCCTTGCCTGCGGTAAGGAATTCCTCCTTTCCCGCACCGGGCATTCCTGTGACGACGATCAGCTTCATGTGGATCAGAGGAGGTTGTCGGAGATGTTCTGGAGGACGCGGTCGCAGTAGACGCACCTGAGCTTGGGAGGGTTGCGGTTCTCCACGAAGAACTTGGGGTCCACGGGCTCGCCCTTGTTGGTGATGCAGTTGGGGTTGCTGCACCTTACAAGACCTACGATCTTGTCGGGCAGTTCGACATCGAACTTCTCGGCGACATAGTAGTCGCGGATGATGGAGATGGTGGCACGGGGTGCGATGAGGGCGATCTTGCTGACCTTGATGTGATCGAGCTCCATGTCCTCAAGTTTTACGATGTCCTTCCATTTCTCCCCGTCCCTGGTGGTGGGGACGTGGATTCCGATGCTGATGCTGGAGTCGACAGTGTTCTCGTGGACACCGAGGATGTTCAGCAGG